>JBGPOG010000272.1:0-6366 GCA_041487935.1 Chthonomonadia bacterium
CGCTGAACAAGACGCCCGAAATAAGTAGCATTCCGAGGAATGGGCCCAACGCGCCTATGAACCGCCGCACAGCCCTGAACAATTTCTGCATTTCCAGCGTACTCCATGAGGTTGAACAGTACTCCGCCTCTATCGGGAGGGAATCGCTCGGGATGGAGGTTCCTCCGCCTGCTTCCGCCGAGATCCATGGAGCAACCGCAATATCCTAACTACACCAACTCCCAACTACTTAAGTTCACGAACATGGCATATTAACACCCGCTGTTCGTCCAGTCAATGCACAACTGTGTATTGTTTGCACCAAAAACCGTACAACCTCACTCTTTCGGCCCATGACCCAGCGAAATCCACCCCCTATGCAGCGCTGTCATCACCGCGGCGAACCGACTGTGCACGTCCAAGGCATCCAGAATCTTCGCGAACTCGGCGTGAATGGTGTGGACCGAACGAAACAGAATCGCTGCAAGCTCCTTGTCGTTGACGGTGTTTTCCACAAGGCAGGTCTGCAACAGCTCGATTTGACGAGGTGTCAGCGGACAAATGGGATCGTCGTTCAACGTTTAGCTCCTTTCGCGCAAACGTTCCGTACCACAGTGATCGGCCATCAAGGCATGATTAGGCTCTTGTGCGGCCCTTTCCCTAGCAAGACATAATTTCCCACGCACTATATAAATGCGGAAAAACGCAAAAAGCTCACGGCCTACGAAAAAAAACTTCCTGATTTTTTCAGGAAGCTTGAGAATCACTGGGAAATGTGAGGTCAGTCGAGGTAATTGCAAAAGTCGCACTGCCGTCATGCTGAACGGAGTGAAGCATCCGCTTTTAGCCCGGCGCCGAAAGATCTGTGAGATCAAAAACAGTTCCCCCGGTACGGGTCCGTATGGACTTCACTCCGTTCAGGATGACGGGATACGTACGCTTTGTCGAGTTTTGCAATTACCTCAGTCATTCAACGATCAAATGGCGCGGCGGTCGGAGACCCCACCTCTTGACTCCGCGCGATCCGCAGATCTCCCGAACGCGAGCCTATCTTCAGCCACACCGCTATGCCGGTTCCACGCCAGCACACCGACCACGTGTCTCCCTCTATATAAGAGTCCGGGTCGACCCGCCATCGGGCAGACCTGCCGGCAAAATCCAGTTTCGCCAACCAACGCCACGACTCCCGAATCGCCTGCCGGCGGTCCATTACCTCGAACAATCCCGACTGGCTTTGTCGAATTGGGCAACTGACCTGCCACAAGTCGCCCGTATCCGCGTTCCACATGAATCCGGCCACGTATTCACCTCCGGAGGCATAACAGTCTACAGCCCAGTGGCGTTGATTCTTGCGTCCAGGCCGAGGTGAAGTGACGCGCGCGGTCTTCATAGCCAGCCGGCCCGAATCAGGGGTAGTGAATCGGCACAATGGCTCTGTACGATCCATGATCTGTTGTTCGCTGAAGCGTCCATAATACTCGGACCGCCCGGCTGAAGCTTGCCAAAAAAGGTCTGCCACAAGGACGCCGAAAGCGCACGTACCCAGCACCCAACAGGTTGAACAGACAGTTTGCAGGCGAAGCATTGAAATCCATCCTTTATGCCTTGGCAATCGAAGTGCTTTGTCAAGCAGAACTTGGCGAGACTACCTGGGTGTCTTTCCCTGCGTCCCGTCGCACGGACCCGTTCGCCCCCTGCTGAACTTATCTCGACTGTTGAAGCGATCTCCTGGCGGATTACCCTTCGCATCAATCAGATCTTGCATTGCGCCCACCTTCTCTCTCGCTTCGTCCGCCATGGCTCGCGCCCACTCCTCAACCCGCTCCTGGAAGCCTTTCATTTGGTCTTCAAGGTTGCCGCCCTCGTCGGGCCGCGGCTGGAATCTCAGCAAGCTGGCCATCTCCCTGGCCTTATTGGCTCTAAATCCTGCCAGAATACCCTTGAGCTGGCCGATGATTTCGGGCCGTTGAGGCGCTCTCTTGATCGCTTCCTCCAGGCTCGCTTCCGCCGCGTCGAATTGTCCGCGTACCGCATCCGCTAATTCGGGATGCCATTTGAATGGAGGGCTAATGGGCTTCTTCAGCTCGACAGCCCTCGTCTTATCCCGGCCGAACTGGTTTGCTTCAAATTTGAAACCAATAGGTCCGTTGTGGAACGGTTCCACATTCATTTTCATATCGACCGCGGTACGGATGCCGGCGCTTCCTACCGGTCCGACCGGGTACGGCGTTGGCGGGGGGTAGATCTGCCGCGCCGCATTTGCTCCGGGTAAATTCGAGTTGAGATTGGGATGATCGACCGGCTCGTAAATCTCCGGGCGCCGGTTGAAGCCGGTCCTAGTCCCGTGCCGGGCGCCGCCGCCCTCCCGCATGACCATTCTTTTGTTCTGGTATTCGAGACGAATGTCCGAAATCGCGGCCGCAGCCGGTACTTGACGGTCGTCCGGCTGGTAGTCGAATGAATCCAACGGGGCCTCGTTTCGAGCCTTCAGCGAGGAAATGTTTGCACGAATTTCAATAGGCAGGCGCACCGCCAAACCGGATAGTGAAGTGATCTGAGTACGGTTAAGGTCAGGCGCCGCAAGACGCGCCTCACGAGAGTCGACCGCCGAATCGCCATCCGCGGCTTCCTCTTCAGGATCAAGGCACTCCTCGCCATCCGCATCGGATTTGTGCCCCTCCGGCATTCTTAAATGAGGCGGGAGCGCCGAAACGGAGACGGTGGGCGGGACCACGTTCGTTGGCGCAAACGCGATTGACGGGCGAACCGAAGCAAGTAGGGGAACGGCGATAAGGCCCGCGCCGCCAACAAGCATCGCTTCCGCGAAGGTCACGCCTCGCCGTCGATTGGCCGGATCGACGATCGATTTGACCCTGGATTCGATCCGGCACTTCTTCATGATGGAAACACCCACCAGGGCATACGGCTGCCGCAGTCCGCCGAGCTCGGCCGCAATTCGAAGGAGCTCGGTCGCATAGGCGGATGGCTTGACTCCGGCCCTCAGCACCAGATCGTCGGCCGCGGATTCGGCTTCCGCCCTCATGGCCCACAAACCGAGCCAGACCGCCGGATTGAACCAGAAGACCGCGCACGCGCCGAGCGCCAGCAATTGGCTCGTGCTGTCGCGGCGCCGCACGTGGGCAAGCTCGTGGAGAAGTACCGCTTCCGAGCGCTTCTTCGGCCAGTACGATTGCTCTTTCGGAAGGAGGATTACCGGCCTGGAGAAACCCCACGTCATGGCAGCAAATTGACGATCGGAGCAGCTTACACAAATCTCACATATCCTCGTGAGGCCGACCTTGGATGCAAGGCCCCGGATATACGAATCATTGAGATCAAAGATTGTGCAGCCTCTGCGAATAGCCCGTAGTCTACGGAAAGCAAGAACCATTTGACAGCCAATTGCTACAAGGCCTATCGCCCAAATTCCAAGCAGAGCCAACGTAACGGGCGCCCAATCGAACGTTTGCTTCGGCAGCATGGCTATCGCATTCCGCCTGTGATGGGATGGCGCAAGAACAGAGCCGTAACTCGCGCGCGTCGTTACAGCTTCCGCGGGCATGGCGGAATGCCGCTCGATAAAGGGATGGGATTCAGATGCAGCGTCCAGAACGGGAGTTGGCATCCGAACTGCGAAACGTGACGGAACGGTGGCCGTAAACACCGGAATTAACAAAAGGCCGCAAAACGCGATCAGCCACGTCATGTGCCGCATGGCGGCGTTCTTGCGGATGAATAGCGTAATTACCCAGGCGCCGGCCAGAACGGCGGTCGCTTCGAGCGCCCAAACGCCGATCGCCATGAGTGCGCGGATTGCAAACGGTGCGGTCATCGTCCTTCCTTTCTTGCTTGCTCGATGATCTGAGCCAGACGATCCAATTGCTCTTGCGAAATCTCCGCCTCTTCGCGGTTGATCATCGTGGCGACGGCCATCTCGATGGAGTTATTGAAAAACGTCTGCAAAACTCCCTCGATCACGGTCTTCGCCATCTCCTCGCGCGGCACCACCGGCTCGTAGATGTAGCGCGTGC
This sequence comes from Chthonomonadia bacterium, assembly GCA_041487935.1. Taxonomy (GTDB): domain Bacteria; phylum Armatimonadota; class Chthonomonadetes; order Chthonomonadales; family CAJBBX01; genus JBGPOG01. The sequence goes on from JBGPOG010000272.1 coordinate 4,011, forward strand.
CGTCGCTCTCGAACTTCACGTGCCCCTTTTCCTGGAGAATCGTAAGGTGCGTCCTTACAGCCGTGTACGTCGGCGGACTGGACAGCGCTTCCCGGATCTCCGCGGCGGACGCCCGCCCCAGCCGGTAAAGCGCATCCATAATCTGCCTCTCCCGCCGGCTGAGATCGGCCTTGGCTTTAGTGGTTTTGTTCATCGCAACGCTCCTCTTCATGGCGCCACCCGCCTTTGGACTGCGTTCATCCTTCATCCTTCACACTTCATCCTTCATCCTTGATCCTTCATCCTTCACACTTCATCCTTCACACTTCATCTTTCAAGCCCCTCCCCTGTGTCGATCGGACCAACCTCAACCTCGGATTCGCCCAAGCCGTCATCCCGAACCGCCGCTGTGAGGGATCAGCTTTTGGCCCTTCCCAGTGATCTATTGAAGACAGTAAGATTCCCCAATTCGAGGAGTTAGCAATCATTCGGACTGTAATGCCGGTTTCGAGGCTCCGTAACGTAAGTGTTCACAATTCGTGTAAAACGCTGATCGGTCGCGCGTAGGGGTGAAGCATTAGGACGACATAATGTATCGGAACCCGCCAACCGTTAGCCCGAATGCTTCACCCCTACCCCACGGATCGTGAACTGTTACTCCGTAACGGCCATGTTGGATTAGATGACCACCTTATGCCAAAATTTAGGCACTAGTTTGGCCGCAAGCCAATACCTGAAGCCAAAATTTTGGCAGGGTGTTTGAAGGATTGACGAACGGGCAGGGCGGGTGGTTATCGTGGCGGTATGAAACAATCTATAAAACGTCGCTGTGCGTCGAAGATTGCAAGTCGGTTACTGACCGCGGAGTAGGATCGATTCGAAGAAGCCGAACTTCAGGTGACTTCCGCCGTTACGATCGACAATGGTGCGGACGATTATCCGGCCATCCTTGCGGACGAAGTAGAAAAACTAGCGGATAAGAAGGGCGGAGCTCGGAGCGATCAATCCTTCCCTCCGGCATTCTTGAGGATGGCGATGACCTTGTCGCAGCCCTTCCGCTAATGTTAGGGCGGTCCGGCCGGCGGCGTCGCGATCGTTAATTCGCGCGCCGTGCTCTAGCAGCAGATCAACGATCTCCGCCTCGCCGCGCATGGCTGCGTGCATTAGAGGAGTAATAGGCGGTGCGTTCGCGGTGGGGTAAGCTGCATCCCCAAGGTTCTTATAGGCAGGAGAAGCATGAATCGGCGCCGCGTTCGGTATCCGGACGCGAACCAGGCCGCCGGGAGGCGAGGTCAAGAGGGTATACCAAATATCGGTCCTCGCGCCTCGGTCGAGCAGGAGCCGCACGGTCTCACGATTGCCGGTAAGAATCGCTCGGGTCAGCGCCGTTTCGCCCGCGATCATCCCTGCGGGTTCGACGTAGTTTACGTCTGCGCCATGGTCCATAAGTAGCGCGGTCGCTTCCGGCCCAAGCTCGGCGGCCCTCATTAGGATCGACATGCCGCCGCAGTTTTCATTGGCGTTCGCACCGTTGCGGAGTTTCTGCTCTAAAACATCGAGAAGGCCGCCGGACGCTAACCTGCACGGACCGATTTGAGGAAAGTCTCCAGCCCTGAGAAGCAGGAGCGCCATTTTCTTGTCATTTCTGGCAATAGCCATCTCAACATATGGCATGTTCGGCTTACCCTGGTTCGGAACGGAACCCCAGCGCATCAGTCGCTCCACTCGCTTGTAGTCTCCGTGACCCACTGCATCGCCAAAGGCCGCGGCACGATAACGATGCCACAGCGCACGACCGAGGAACACGAAGTAGACCAAGCCGAGGACGATGCAGACGCCGGCTTGCCGCCGGCTGAGATGGGTTCGACCCTTCATCGAGGCGCCCCCAGCAACTCATCGACGGAAGGAGCATCATAAGGCAGTACGACTTGAGGAATTCGACTGCCTCAATAGAAACACCGGTTTGGGCGGAGATTGGCTGCAGCCAGTGCGGATAGTGTGGTTTCTCTTACCGGGATCCCGACCGTTTTTGTTAACCGTTGAGAAACGGACTCTTCCGGCGACGCTCGAAATGGATGAGGTCCAGCTAAAGTGACCCGGCGAAACATCACCTCCGCGCAGGTCACCTGCTGAATACGACCGACGAGCGCCGCCCCTGGCCAGGGTTCGCCTCCACTTCGTACATAGAGCGGCCAAGACTGTCCGGACGGAGACGGATGCTAATGATGTTGCCGGACAGGTCGGACGGAGTGCTCGCCCCCATAGCGGAAGTTGCGCTGAAGAGTCCTATCACGGCATCCCGAAGGCCGCTCGGCATGCTCGCAGCCGGCAGTCCGGCTTCCACCTTGCCACGCTCCTCTGGCGAGAGGCGGTCGAA
>JBGPOG010000273.1:0-6363 GCA_041487935.1 Chthonomonadia bacterium
CTAAGAAACTTCACCGTTTAGTGCATGAATGTCGACTTGCAAATTCAAAAACAGATCCCTACGGGATGACGGGGACTGTGACAGTTTCTTCCACTCAACGCCGCGTTAGGCGCGGTAAAATGCTCGGAGTGATGACGCACGGACTTTTGTAATTACTTCGCCGGCTTCCAATTTCCAATTTCCGATTTCCAATTTGCTTCCGCAACGTTTAGCATTTGTCATTCGTCATTGGACATATCCGGTCCTGGAACCTTCCTTCGGTTCTCGGAGTAAGTCACGCAGACTTAAGATTGGCTTAACATTCAGCCCGGCGCCACATTCGGGCTTGACAATTCCCCGACTTTATCGTAATCTGTAATTGGCTACAGAAGCTTTCACTTTCCTAAATTCCAAGGAGAATACCGATGCCGGTACGTCACCGTAAGGGTTTTACGCTGATTGAACTGCTAGTGGTTATTGCAATAATTGCCATTTTAGCGGCTATCCTCTTCCCTGTTTTCGCTCAGGCGCGCGAAAAAGCGCGCGGCGCTTCGTGCATGAGCAATTTGAAGCAGCAGGGCACCGCACTGATGATGTACGTGCAGGACTATGACGAGACCTACCCGGTCAATATCTACCTGGTATTCACGCCGTCTCCCTGCACCATGACGTCAGTCCAGGAGCTCATGCCTTATGAGAAAAATGCGCAGATACAGGTTTGCCCGTCCGATGCGCATCCGCTGAATCTTCCTGTGGGTTTCTCTGTAATTGGACTGCCGCCGCCCTGCGTTTCCTCGCCTCCCATCGTACTAGGAAGCTATCAGGCTAACTATGCGTTGATTGACGATGGCGATCCCAATCCCATATTTGGCAATGTGCTGGGACGGCCCGCCAAGACGATGGCAGAAGTTGAGTTTCCGGCAGAAACCAGCGCATATTCTGACTCGGCTGTAACGCTGCCGGGTGGTTCTGCGGGGTTTGGTCTATTCGATTCGCCCGTACAGACCCGGCATACAGCCACAGTGAATTCGAATTGGGCGGATGGCCATGCGAAAGCCGTCCATACTCGCCCGGAACTAAACAATGCGGGCGTACAGTTGGGCGGCAATCAGCTCGACGGCCAGCCGATCCTTGCGTGGAGAATCACCGACGCAGGCCCTTACCAAAACAGACGCGAACTCTGGGGCATTCCGTTCAAGAACCCGGATGGCTCTTGGGGCCTTCGTAATTAGGACAGGAGCAATTGGCAATGGCTAAGACCTCATCGAGGAATGGACTCCCGGCCTGGGTGCTGCCTGTAGTGATTGCAGCCGGGGTGGTGATTCTGGCATTCGTGGGCTGGAAGGCCTTTTCTGGCGGCAGTCATGGAGCAACCGGGCAAGCAGTAGAAGTCAAACCCGGTATGTACGATTTCCGGCAGGAGGCTCTCAAGGGCAACGTAGGCTCTCACCACGAAGCCAGCCCGCCAAACGGCAGCCGCTGACTCCTAGAACTCGCACCTATTGATTGCTGCCTGGCCGTCCGGTTCGTGCAACCGGACGGCCTTTCATCTGCTCCATTGTGGTATCTCAACCTGCCTTGCTTCGTCGCTGTATTCCTTTGTGGTCAATACGAATTCGTCCGCACTTCCGCCTGGTAAACCGCCGCCCGGACCCCGAGCCCCATCACCCGGTCACGGGACCGTAGTATTCGCCGCGGGCGATGGCCAGCTTTTTGCCTTCTTCCAGGAGGGCGAGCTTCTGGCCGGTCGATAGCGGCTTGTAGGATCGGGCGGCATCCACCGCTCTTCGAACTTCCTCCTCGTTGGCAAGACCGATGACGGCGAGAGTAACGCCGGGCAAGCTGAGGGAATATCGAATGGCGCGCTCGTGATAGTCCGCGAGCGTGGCTTTGGTGCGGCCGTCGTACTGCCATTTTATTGCGCCGCCGAGGACCTTCATGGCAACGACGGCCGTGCCGTGCTTCTTCGCGACCGGCAGGACAAGGCCTTCGAAGTCGTAGGTGTTTCGGTCGGCGAAGTTGAGGGCGTTCATGACCAGATCGATCTCGCCCGTCTCGATGGCCGTGACGAAGCGAGGCGGGCGCATGTGGCCGCTGGTTCCGATGAAGCGGAGCAGGCCCTGTTTGCGCGCTTCTTTGAGGCCCGCGATGGGGCCATCCGGACCGGCCAGGTGCGACATGTCCCAATCGCCCAAGTTGTGGATGTGGACGGCGTCGGCGTGGTCTGTGCCGAGGTCCTTCAATGACTTTTCGAGCTGGCGCAGAACGCCGTCGCGGGTCTGGCCGCTCTGGGGATTGACCTTGGTGGCCAGGAAGACCTCATTGCGGCGCTTTTGCAGAACGGGCTTGAGCTTCATTTCGGCGTTGCCGTACTTGCTCTTTGGGTCGCCGTAAACCGGAGCGGTGTCCAGGTAGGTAATTCCCCGATCGATTGCGAAGTTGAGCACGCGCTCGGCTTCTTCGGGAGTGGTGTTGTCGCTGCCGAGCGGCGCGGTGCCGAAGCCGAGGATGGGCACGCGCTGTTTGGTGCGGCCGAGGATGCGAGTAGGGAGGCTTGCGGGCACAGCGCCGGCGCCCTCGGGGAGAAGCGGCGCAACGGCGATCCCGCCGGCAGCCGCGGCTGAGTTTCTAAGGAAGTCTCGTCTTGATATGGACATAGGGGTTACTCCTCACGGGACTTGGCGCACAAGCGGACTCATCGAGTCGTCAAGTATAGACACATTTTACTGCAACGGGGGGTTATTTTTGCGCTTTTTGTCGTGTTTACGCTCCGGGCAGTTTTCGCACTTTTTCTTGGGGCAGCCGGAGCAGGGTGTTTTGTGCCCGCTCATGTTAGATGTCTTCATAGCGACGGTTATTCATACGGACGACGGCACAAGCGAGCGCCGTTGAATCGCCTTTATACACTTGAATCTGCAATCACAATCATGGGAATGCGTCACTTGGGTATTCTCCAAGGAAAGGAAGCCGAACGCCGGACGGCATATTGCTGGATCGGCGAGTAGAGCATTCTTAATGGATTTCGGGTTGATCCTCCGATGCCGGCTCTGATAGCCATTACTGAGATCGTCGGGCCAATTGAGTTCTGCTTCGATCTGGCCAGGGACGTGGAAGTTCACTGCCGGACGTCCGCTTTTTCGGGTGAGAAGGCGGTAGGCGGAATTACATCCGGTCTCTTGGGTCTGGGTGACACGATCACCTTCGAGGGGGTGCACTTCGGAGTTAGGCAGCGTTTGACGGCGCGGATCGTGGAATTCGATCGGCCCAATCGATTTGCCGACGAGATGGTTTCCGGGGCATTCCGGTCGCTCCGGCACGAACATGAGTTTGCCGCGCGCGGCGAAGTGACGGTGATGACGGATATCATTAACTGGGAATCGCCGTTCGGGCCGATAGGGCGGGTGGCGGATTTGTTTGTCGGACGTCATTTGAAGTTGTTCTTGCGGAGGCGGAATCTAGAGCTGAAGAGAATTGCGGAGGATTCCATGAGGACGAATTGACCCGATTGGGTGCGCGACACTCCGGGTCGCTTCCTCTGATTGGCAGATAGTATCTGCGGAAACATCGTTCTCGTTGACTCCGCCCTGTTTGAAATGCTAGAATCACGCATGATTCCAGTTCGATCCGGGCGAGTTTGCCCGCCACGATAGAGGGCCGCGCGCGGGCCTGATTCGCAATTCGGCGAAGGGCGCTGGGAGAGGTCCCAGCGCTCTTTGTGTCTAGCAGGTGAAAGGAGTATTCAAATGCCAGTTCGAGTAGGCATCAACGGGTTCGGCCGCATCGGCCGGCTCACACTTCGTACGATTTTAGAGCGTTATCCCAACGACATCCAGGTAGTCGCCGTTAACGACCTCACCGACACCAAGACCAACGCCCATCTATTCAAGTGGGACTCGACTTACGGGCCATTCAAAGGCGACGTGGCCACGGAGGAGCAAGACTTCGTGGTGAACGGGCGGAAAATCACCGTTTTCGCGGAGCGCGATCCGGTCGCGATCCCGTGGGACCGGGTGGGCGTGGATCTGGTTGTGGAATCGACTGGACTGTTTACGGACGCGACGAAGGCGATTGCTCACCGGGAGCACGGGGCCAAGAAGATCCTCATTTCCGCGCCTGCCAAGAACGAAGACCTGACGATCGTCCTGGGTGTTAACGATGAGATGTACGATGCGGCCAAACATACGGTTGTTTCCAATGCTTCCTGTACCACCAACGGCCTTGCTCCGATCGCGAAGGTGCTGAACGACAAGTTTGGGATCGAAAAGGGGCTCTTGACAACGGTACACGCCTACACGAATTCGCAGAAGCTGCAAGACACGGCGGCGAAGGACCTGCGCGATGCGCGCGCTGGGGCGGAGAACATCGTTCCGTCGTCCACGGGTGCTGCGCGCGCGGTTGGCCTGGTGATCCCGGAGCTGCAGGGCAAATTCAGCGGAATGGCTTTTCGCGTGCCGACTCCTACCGGCTCCGTCGTTGACTTTACCGCGCTGCTCAGCCGGGACGTCACCGTTCCGGAAATCAATGCGGCGGTAAAGGAATATGCCGATGGCCGAATGAAGGGAATTGTAGAGTACACGGAAGAGCCGCTGGTTTCGATGGACATCGTGGGTAACCAGCACTCATCGATCTTCTCAGCCATAGATACGGTGCTGGTGGGCGGCAATCTTGTCAAAGTGGTGTCGTGGTACGACAATGAGTGGGGCTATGCCTGCCGGGTGGCGGATTTGGTCCACTTTATGGCGGGGAAGGGACTCTGATGCGTGAGGCGTGAGGCGACGTAATTTCAAAACTGCTACGAAATGAGCGAGTTGCCATCCCAAGCATCCAAGCGGGGCGAGCCCCGCTTGGATGCTCCTAAGGACAAACGTCAAAAGCAGGTCCCTCACAACGACGGTTCGGGATGACGGAATTGCCGACGGCTCGGGATGACGGAATTGCCGACGGTTCGGGATGACGGAAATGCCGACGGTTCGGGATGAGGGAATTGCCGACGGTTCGGCATAACGGAATTGCCGACGGCTCGGGATGACGGAATTGCTGACGGTTCGGGATGACAATGCACGGACTTTTGCAATTGCCTCACGCACCACCATCACGCATCAGGATTCACGCGTCACGCACCATGCATCACGATTCATGTTTTTGGGGGAGAACGTGAACAAGAAGACCATCGACGACATCGAGGTTCGCGGGAAGCGCGCGCTGGTACGCGTTGACTTCAACGTGCCGCAGGACGCGGATGGGCACATTACCGACGACCGGCGGATACAGGCTGCGTTGCCGACCATTCAAAAGCTCATCGGGGACGGAGCGCGGACGGTACTCGTTTCACATCTCGGTCGTCCGAAAGGCAAGCCGGAGGACCGCGAAAAGCTCACGCTGCGGCCCGTTGCACTGCGACTAAGCGAGTTTTTGGGCAAAACCGTACCGCTGGCGCCGGACTGTATCGGGTCTGAGGTTCAAGCTTTGGTGAACTCGTTGAGCGATGGAGATGTTCTTCTATTGGAGAACGTTAGGTTTCATCCTGAGGAGGAAAAGAACGACCCTGAGTTTGCGAAGCAGCTTGCGTCGCTGGCTGATCTTTTTGTAAACGATGCTTTCGGCGCCGCTCATCGCGCCCATGCTTCTACAGAGGGCGTGACGAAATTCATACCGGGAGTCGCCGGCTATCTGATCGAAAAGGAGTTGGAATTCCTGGGCGGCGCGCTTACCAATCCAAAGCGTCCTTTTATCGCAATCCTTGGCGGAGCCAAGGTGAAGGATAAGATCGGCGTTATCCGGAGCCTTTTGGGGAAGGTCGATCGTCTAATCATTGGCGGTGGCATGGCTTACACCTTCTTGAAGGCGCAAGGCAAGGAGATCGGGCATTCGCTGCTCGATGCGGATTCGCTTGAATTTTGCCGCGAAGCGATCGAGTCAGCGGCGGGAATACTGCTGCTGCCGACGGATGTGGTTGTGGCCGATGGCAACCCATTTGAGAAGGGTGAAGACGGCGTGCGCGCCCAGACAGTTTCCGCGGAACGTATTCCCGCGGAATGGCAAGGTGTGGACATTGGACCCGAGACTCGCGAGCGGTTCGGTGCGGCCCTCTATGGAGCTGGAACGGTGATCTGGAACGGGCCTATGGGGATCTTCGAGTTCGAGCGGTTCGCCGAAGGAACAAAGGCGATGGCGCAGTCGATGGCGGATTGCGGCGCGGTGACGATCGTTGGCGGCGGCGATTCCGCCGCGGCAGTGGAGGCGCTGGGCTTTGCAGACAAGATGAGCCATATCTCGACCGGCGGCGGCGCCTCTCTGGAATTTCTGGAGGGCAAACCGCTGCCGGGCGTGGTGGCGTTGCAGGATAAGTAGACGTGGAGTTGACGGTTGATGGTTGATGGTTGA
>JBGPOG010000274.1:0-6360 GCA_041487935.1 Chthonomonadia bacterium
AGGTCGGAAGAGATCCTCGAACGAGGTGAAGCGCTGGTTATGTTTCCCGAAGGCAAGATCAGCTCAAACGGCGAGCTTCAACCGCTCAGTCCGGGCGTGGCGATGATTGCGCTGCACGCGGGCGCACCAGTAGTACCGGTCGGGCTGGAAGGCACCAATCGGCTGATGCCGTATTCTAAATTCTGGCCGCGCCATGCCGGACGGCCGTTGACGGTACGGTTTGGCCGGCCGATTTTCCCCGCGGAGCTCTCCGGCGGTAAATCCGGACGACAAGCGGTGGACCACGGAACGGAATATCTGGCGCAAGTCATTTTTTCTCTTGTGCAAGAAGGTCGATGCTCACGCCAGTCGTTGGAGCCGCGTGTAGCGGGAAGGAATCCGCGTATGTCATAATGAATCCGACAGCAACTCTTTGAGGAGGTGCCAGGCGGATGGCGTACATTATCACCGAGCCGTGTATCGGTGTGAAAGATAAGGCGTGTGTGGCGGTATGCCCGGTAGATTGCATCCATGAAGGCTTGGAGCCTTATGACATGCTCTACATCAATCCTGATGAGTGCATCGACTGCGGACTTTGCGAGCCGGAATGCCCGGTCACCGCAATCTTTGCCGATAGCGACGTGCCGAAGGACCAGGAAAAGTTCATCCAGATCAACGCCGATTTCTTCCACAACAAATAGAATCCCCCGAATCGGGGCGCCAAAGGCAGGGGCGAGTAACTTGCGCGGAAATCGACGCTTGTTTTGGTAGTCCACACGCGAATTATTCGCCCCATTTCATCGAGGCGATTGCAAATTACCGCCAATCCGTCATGCTGCAATGTCCATACGGACCCGTACCGGGCATCTGGCCATACGGCCACCCGTATAGGTGCTTTTGGCCCTGTCCAGAGTGGCCTCTGGGATCAAAAGCTGGTCCTTTCAGGATGACGGGATATGATCTCTTCGTCGAGTTATGCAACTGCCTCCATCGAGACTCAGCAATTGTCTATCCGAATCTACACCCGCACGGGTGACACAGGCGAGACCGGTCTCTTCGGCGGCCAACGGGTGCGCAAGGATGACTTGCGGGTGGAAAGTTACGGCGCGGTGGATGAGCTGAACGCGCTGCTTGGAATCAGCCGATCCATGATCGCGGACGCGGATCTAGAAGACCTGCTCACGACGGTCCAGAAAACACTATTCGATATCGGCGCGGATCTGGCAACACCGGATTCGGTTGGAAACACGCTCGGAAAGGTGGTCATTCCGCGATTGAAGCCGGACGCCGTGTCTTTACTCGAGATCCATCTCGACCAGATCGAGTGCGAGTTGCCGCCGCTTCGGCGGGTCATCCTCCCTGGCGGCAACGCTCTGGCTGCAAACCTGCACTTCGCGCGCTCCATCTGCCGCCGAGCCGAACGCAGATGTGTGACTCTTGCTGCGGCCGAGCAGGTCAATCCCGAGATCATCCGGTATCTAAACCGGCTCTCCGACCTGCTGTTCGTCATGGCCCGCGTCGCAAACGCGCGCGCAGGGATAGCGGATATCATGTGGGAGACCTGAAATGATCTCCGGTCGGTTCGTTTTGGCGCTGGGGTGCATTGCCGCGGGTGTCACACCGTGTACAGCTCAGACTTCCAAGCACGATCCTAAGGCGCTTGCGATTCTCGATCGGTGCGCAGCAGCGATCAAGGCGCTTCCGGCTCTGCACGAGAAAGTTACGATCACGAGCGCCGCCGAGCGGCCCGACACCTTGACCTCGCCGGCCAAGAAGGCGATCGAAATCAAATTCCAGCGTCCCAATAAACTCTGGCTCACACTCGATGAAGCAGGCGCCGGCCGCACTCGAATCATCTCCGATGGCCATACGCTCTGGCGATGGTCGAGCAAGTCGAATTCGTATTCACGTATTCGCGCTCCGAAGGAGTTTGCTGAGATTGAGAATTTGCCCGATCTTACACCTGACCTGGCAGTTCTTTTCGGCAAGATCCCCGATTTCAAGCTGTGGCCCGGGCCGGATGTGCAGATGAAGCCCGTCCCGCCGCCGAAGACCGGTGACAACGGACTGGACATGCTTGAGGGCGATCTTCGCAGTCCGGGAGTGAAAGTCGGGGCGAAAGTGACACTCACTCTAAACCGGACCGATCACCTCATACGGAGCGTCACTTTCGCAAGCACGGGGACCGATTCCGCGCAAAGCAAGCCATATTCATTCAAAATGGATATGAATTACGAGGTCGTCGACCCGTTGCCATCGTTCGGCGCGGCGGATTTTCGGTTCTCTCCGCCGCCTGGAGCGAAGCAGGAGGCGCCGATTTCGGCAATCAAAGGTGTACCAAAGTAAAATCGAGCGTGACAGTTCACGATCTTCGAGTGTGTCGGGGTGAAGCATTCGCCTGACAGCTTGATGCATATCGCACAAACCGATCGTGCGAATGCTTCACCCCGACAGGCAATCTTAATGCGCATTGGCTTATTGTGAACGTCCAAAAGTGAAGGGAGAAGGATATGGCGTTTTACGGCAACGTGCCTGAAGAAGATGTTACTGCGCTGCAGAATGCGGTGAAGATAGCCTCCAATGTGATCGCCCGCCTTCCCGCACTTTCGCCACCTATGTGGCGGGAAACGGCGTATGAGCTCGTGCTCAGCGGAATTCTGGAAGACTGGGTGGCGAACGGGACCAATGAGCTTGACGACGAAGATGAAGAAGACCTGTCAAACCTGCTGAGGGTAGCGGCCGATCTGGCGCTGTCCCAGGAGGATATCCTGCGGGACGCGGCATTCCAAACGGTGCTGCGCAGCGCCATGCACGATTGGGTTGAAAACTGGAACGCCGAGGAGTAGCTCTCCTTGCGCTCGCTGTAGGCGCCGCTTTTCCTGTTCTTGCACAGCCGAAGACGCCTTCAGACGGCGCTAGGATTGCGCGGGCGCAGTCACAGGTTGAGTTCAAGCTCATGGTTCCCACGCGCGCGCCGGCCGGCGCCCGGCTGCTCGGTGTGTTCGTCGTCCCGAAGCCAGTTCCAAATCATAGCCGGAGCTCCGAGTTTGGCCTGGTACTGGTCGGTCCGCCGTTCGAAGTCCATTCCGTCTTACGCGGATCGCCCGCCGACCGTGCCGGCATTCAGCCGGACGACCGGATACTCGAAATCGACGGCCAGAAACCCGAAACGCTAGGTCCCGAGAAGCTGCTCGATTCGCTTCACCTCGAAAACGGACGGCCCGTGGTTATGCGGGTGCAGCGCGGTGAGCGCACCTTCACTGCGCGCATTCTTCCCCCAACCTCACGCTCACATCGCGAATTGCAGGTTGGGTTTACCTACGCGCGCGGAAAGTCCATGTTGGTCCTGACGGAGTATGCGGCGAAGGCCGTCGAAATTCGTCCGCCCACGGGCAGCTCGATCAAGCCTATTGGCGGAAATCGAGCGGTTCTCGTCCGATTGAGCAAGTCTGTCCGGCTGGTTTGGTATGCGAAGAATCTCCTGTTAGATATCGAAACTACGCCGGGAGGATTTACGGAGGTCGAGATCATTTCATTTGCGCGGGGATTGAAGTAACCTGCGGGTAACGAAGCCGCAATACGTAATTCGACCAACTCGCTTGGAATGTGGTCAAGTCTGTGTTTCCCAGGAGTTGCTGCAATGTTTGGTAACCGGTCGGGTGTTGCTTCTGGCGTTTGACAAACTCGTGGTAGAACCGCTTTAGCAGCCCCTTTTCCTGCAGGTAGTAACATAGTCAGCGCGTCTGAGCGTAGTTCGCACCCTTGTCTTTGTTGTAGAACCCTTCATAGTCCATGGCCATCAGTTGCTTGAACGCGGGCGCGCGTCGATCTCGCTCGTTCCAGGCAGCGCATGCAGTTCCGACGCAGTTCCCAAAGACACGAATGCTGGAGCCACGGTTAACATCGAAATCAACTGGCGCATCAAGAATTCATCCTTTTCTCCCCATCCCGAGAATTGTCTCAAAATGGGGCGACTCCGGAGATCGATCCACGATCGAAACATCTACAGCCTCGAAGCCTGCCCGCCCCAGCATCTCTCTCAATTCGACCTGTGAAAATCCGAGCCACACGTCGCCGTACAGTTCCCGCACATTTTCCATGTCGTGTTTGAGAAGGTCGAGTATCACGATCCGGCCTCCCGGGCGCAGCGCGCGCATCGCATCTCCGATTGCTTTCGATGGGTGGATCGCATGATGAAGTGTCTGGTGCATCAGGACGAGATCTACTTCGGAATCGCCAATTGGCAGATCCTCCATGTCGCCGAGCCGGTATTCAAGGTTCGTAATGCCGTTACTTGCCGCCAACTCCGCTCCATACTCCACCATCTTCCGGGAACTGTCGACCGCGATGACGTGCTTGGCTCCCTGCGCAAGCATAAGCGCGAGCGTTCCCTCTCCCGCGCCGACGTCGGCAATCACGATCGGCGGGAGCAGGCGCATCAGCGTTTCCGAGAGCGCTTTCCAGCTTCGGCCGGGAACGTAGCTGCGCCCGAATCGCCCGGCCAGCTCGTCGAAATAAGCGCGCAAGTGATCTTTGCGGCGCGCCAGAACTAAATTCAGGCCTTCGTCGTCGTGGCCGCATTCCGAGATTTCGCTCGCGCTCTGCTCCAATACTTCCCGGACAATCGTTTCATTGGCGGGCGGAACGGTCAATCGGTAAAGACTCTTTTGACCCGACCGCCGCGCCGCAACAAAACCCGCTTGCCTCAACTTGGAAAGCTGCATAGAGATCCGGCTCTGTCCCATGCCGAGAATCTCTTGGAGATCCGCAACGCTCAACTCCTCTTTATCCAGAAGCCGGAGCATTCGGACGCGTCCTTCGTCGCCGAGGAGGCGGAGCGCCTTAAGCAAATGCATGTCGATATTATAACTGAATTACATTATATATCAATATATCATGATGTATTGCTTAAATGTGGTATAATGCAGTGTCGCATCGATCCAGAGAGAGCCCGCGTGCCCCGGTTCGGCGTCCGAATGGCCTTCAGTCGTCAACATAACTTCAAGTGCGAAGGGCGTGTTTTGCTATATGGACGAGTGGGAGGCTCCCGGCAAGCGAACAGCCGTTTTCAATTTCGATCTAGACACAACAGGAGGATTAACCGATGTCCACCGTATTGGCTGAACTCGCGACCTTGCCTTTCAAGGTTGCAGACCTTTCGCTGGCGGCCTGGGGCCGCAAAGAGATTTCGATCGCCGAGTATGAAATGCCGGGGCTCATGGCGATCCGCCGGAAATATGCCGCACAAAAGCCATTGCAGGGAGTCCGGATTATGGGCTCGCTCCACATGACCATTCAGACGGCGGTGCTCATCGAGACGCTGGTGGAGCTCGGCGCCACGGTTCGTTGGGCGAGCTGCAACATCTTTTCCACCCAGGACCACGCCGCCGCGGCAATCGCGGAAGCCGGAGTTCCGGTCTTCGCCTGGAAAGGCGAGTCGCTCGAAGAATACTGGTGGTGTACCGACCAGGCCCTCAGCTTTCCAGGCGGAAAGGGACCGCAACTTATCGTCGATGACGGCGGCGATGCGACCCTGTTGATTCACAAAGGGTACGACCTCGAGAACGGCGGCGACTGGATCGATAGCCCCTCCGAAAGCTACGAGGAAAAGGTCATCAAGGACCTACTCAAGAAGATCCAAACAGGAGACCCGCGCCGCTGGCACGGAATGGTCGCCGAGTGGCGAGGCGTCTCGGAGGAGACCACCACCGGAGTTCACCGCCTCTACAAAATGCAGGAGGCCGGCGCGCTGCTCGTCCCGGCGATCAACGTCAACGACTCGGTCACGAAGTCCAAGTTCGACAATCTTTACGGCTGCCGTGAATCGCTGGTCGATGGGATCAAGCGGGCGACGGACGTGATGCTTTCCGGTAAGGTCGCGGTTGTGTGCGGCTATGGGGACGTGGGTAAGGGTTCGGCGCAATCCCTTAGCCATAATGGCGCCCGGGTGATCGTTACGGAAATCGACCCGATCAACGCGCTGCAGGCGGCTATGGCGGGCTGCCAGGTCGCGCCGATCGAGGAAACGCTTGGGCTCGCCGACCTCTACGTGACTTGCACGGGCAATGTGGATATTATCACTCTGGAGCACATGCAGAAGATGAAGGACCAGGCGATCGTCTGCAACATCGGCCACTTCGACAACGAAATCCAGGTCGACCGTCTGAACAACGCAGCCGGGGTCGTTAAAACGAATATCAAGCCACAGGTCGATATGTACGCCTTCCCCGACGGCCATCACATCTTCCTGCTGGCAGAAGGCCGCCTGGTCAACCTGGGCTGCGCAACCGGACATCCGAGCTTCGTGATGTCGAACAGCTTCTCGAACCAGACGCTGGCGCAGATCGGTCTCTGGAACAACCGCGACCGCTACGAGGTGGG
>JBGPOG010000275.1:0-6356 GCA_041487935.1 Chthonomonadia bacterium
ACTGGAAGTGCGGACTGGTGTAGGCGGTTATGGCTTGATTGCGGAGATCGAGGGATCCAGACCGGGTCGCACGATCGCAATTCGAGCGGATATGGATGCTCTTCCCATTGAAGAGACATCGGGCAGGCGCTACTGCTCGCGGAACACCGGCGTTATGCACGCCTGCGGACACGACGGGCACATGACGATTGCGCTCGGCGCCGTCAGGACGCTGGCCTCACTGCGCGATTCAATCTCGGGAACGGTTCGGTTCATTTTCCAGCCTTCCGAAGAGACGGTAGGCGGAGCAAAGAGGATGTGCGATGAAGGCGCGATGGACGGCGTGGACGCCATTGTCGCGCTGCACGGGTGGCCGCATCTGCAGGTGGGGCAGGCCGGCATCCGAAGCGGCGCTATGATGGCATCGGCCGACACGTTCGACATTACGATCCAGGGGGTTGGCGGGCACGCCGCCTATCCGCAAACATGCATCGACCCGATCGTAATCGGCTCCCAAGTCGTCAACGCTCTCCAGACGATTGCGAGCCGGGAGATCGACCCAAACGATCCTGTTGTAGTCACGATCACGCAATTCCATGCGGGAACCGCGTACAATGTGATTCCAGGCACGGCGAGGTTGATGGGAACCTACCGAACGTTAAACGGTGCGACGCGCGAAGGCTTGCCGGATCGGATACGGCGAGTCGCCGAAAGTGTCTGCGCTGCATCACGTGCGAACTGTATCATATCGTTCCGCGAGGGCACAGCCCCGGTAATCAACCATCCGGAGATTACGGCGTTGATTTCTCGCGTTGCGGCGGAGACGCTCGGGCCGGAGAACGTTATCTCTCTCGCATCGTCTTCCATGGGCGCGGAGGATTTTGCCGGCTACCTCGATCACGCGCCTGGCGCTATGTTTCGACTGGGGTTAGGCGGCGTTTCGCCGCTCCATACGCCAACATTCGATTTCAACGACCGCGCGATACCGATCGGCGTTGAATTATTCGTAAGGATTGCATTGAGGTACTTAGAGTAACGCTTTGGCCTGCCGAGCGCCGAAGATATGACAACGTCCGTTCAATTCGGAAGGATATCTCTATATGCCCGTTGCCGTAGTAACCGGAGGAGCCGGATTTCTGGGATCGCACCTTTGCGATCGCCTGATGGCCGAAGGATGCCGAGTAATTGCGATCGACAATCTGATCACCGGCAGCGCCGAAAACATCGCCCACCTGATCGGAAATCCCAATTTCCAGTTCATCGAGTATGATGTCACGAACTTCCTTTACGTGGCTGGTGCGGTGGATTACGTGTTTCACCTGGCATCTCCGGCCAGTCCGGTGGATTTTCCGACCAAACCGATTCAAATCCTGAAGGTCAATGCGCTCGGCACCCACAAAGCGCTTGGGCTTGCAAAAAAGAAGGGAGCGCGGTTCTTCCTCGCATCGACGTCGGAGGTTTATGGCGATCCGCTGGTCCACCCTCAACCCGAGGAATACCTTGGTAATGTGAATCCCATCGGGGTAAGAGGTGTTTACGACGAAGCCAAGCGGTTCGCCGAGGCCATTACGATGGCATATCACCGGTATCACCGCGTCCCAGTCAGAATCGTCAGGATATTCAATACGTATGGCGAGCGAATGCGCCTGGACGATGGCCGTGTTGTTCCAAATTTTATCGGACAGGCCTTGAGAGGCGATCCGATCACCGTGTACGGAACCGGCCGGCAGACTCGCTCGTTTTGTTATGCCAGCGACCTGATCGATGGATTCTGGAGATTGATGACCTCGGAACATATCGGTCCGATCAATATCGGCAATCCGACAGAGCGCACGATGCTGGAGTTCGCTCGGGAAATCAAGCGACTAACCGGAAGCTGCAGCGAGATCGTTTTCGAGCCGCTGCTCACTCCGGACGATCCCAAACAGCGAAAACCGGACATAACCAAAGCAAAGTCGATGCTCGGGTGGGAGCCGAAGGTCCCATTGGAGGAAGGACTCCAACGGACGATAGGGTATTTCAAGCAAAAATTGGGTTTATAGGCATTCGTACTCGTGCTCGTGCTCGTCGTCGTGCTCGGACTTTCGAGAACCCCGATTACGATTACGATTACGAGTACGAGTACGAGTATTTGCGATGCGCCGATTCCTCTACCAATTGAGCCTGATCATTCTCGCGGCATGGATCCTGGCCCTGCTGCCCAGCCCAAGCGAGGCAGTTCCGCTCCGTCTGAAAAACGGACTGGTCGGAATCTGCGCCGTACTCATGGTCGGAAAAACACTCTACGATACCCTCTTCTACGATCGGTATCGGCCTTGAAGGGAACAATGCAAAAGACCACGCGCCGCGAGCTGATCGTTCAGGGCGCCTCTGCGATTGGAGCCCTAACCCTTGGAGGAACCGTCACCGCGCGGCCCGCTCGCGCGCATGCCAATGCTCCGGCTAAGAAGGTCGTTGTCATAGGGGCCGGCCTGGCAGGACTATCCGCGGGTTACGAGCTGATCCAGTTAGGCCACCAGGTTACAATCCTCGAAGCGCGGACGAGACCGGGCGGCAGAGTGCTGACGCTGCGCGAGCCATTCGCGGACGGGCTCTACGCCGAAGCCGGCGCTCTCTTTCTGCCGGACAACCACGACCTGACGATGAAATACGTGAGATCGTTCGGCCTGCCGCTCACGTTGGTGCGGTCGCGGGCATCCGCGGAAATGATCTACATCCGCGGGAAACGGATCGTCCTACGCGGCGGAAACCGCCCAGATTGGCCGCTCGGTCTCTCCACGGAAGAGCGCCGGCTCGGTCTTTCCGGGATGTGGGATAAGTACATCGGGTTCGCCTTCAAGGAAATCGGCGATCCAAGCGCCCCGGGCTGGCCGCAGGAATCCCTCCAAAAGTACGACCGCGTAACACTATCCGACCTCGTGCGCTCCCGAGGCGCGTCTCCGGACGGGTTGCTTCTGATGCGGATGATGGGAATCGACCTCTGGGGCGACGGCGCCGACACGGTTTCGGCTCTTTATGTGCTGCGGGACTTTGCGCTTAGGGAATCTGAGAACAAAACCTACGCAATTAAAGGCGGAAACGATCAGCTTCCGAAGGCGTTTGCGGGCAAGATGAAAGAATCGATTCGGTATGGGGTCCCAGTGATTAAACTAGAGAAGGTAGGGGACCGAATTCGTGTCACCTTCCGGCAAGCTCACCGGGAGAGGAGTATCGACGCGGATCGAGTCATTGCTGCACTGCCGTTTCCTTTGCTCAAACGAATCGAGGTTAAGCTCGGCTTTTCGGAGAAGAAGCAGGCATCAATTGAACAACTTCTGACGACCTCGGTCGCGAGGCTTTACGTCCAGTGCCGGCGCAAGTTCTGGGAAGATGACGGCATTCCGGCATCGGTTTCGACGGACCTGCCTGTACAATGGATGTGGGAACCCACGATGATGCAGCCGGGCCAGCGGGGAATTCTGGAAGCGCACATGGCCGGCCCGGAGGCTCGCCGAGTTACCGGCCTGAACGAAACTGCACGGCTGGACTACGCGCTGGAGCAGATGGAAAAGGTCTACCCGGGCCTCCGCGAGAATTATGAAGGCGGAGCGTCGAAATGCTGGGATGAGGACGAATGGGCTCGCGGCGATTACGCGTGGTGCAAACCGGGACAATTGAGCTCGATGTACCAGGACATCATTCGTCCGGAGGGCGGAGTTCACTTCGCAGGAGACCACGCTTCGCCCTGGCCCGGATGGATGCAAGGCGCGCTCCACTCCGGTCTTCGCGTCGCGCGTGAAGTAAATTCAACGACATAAGTGTCCTCCCACAGATATTACAGATTGATTCAGACGGCCCAACAGAAAGGCTTCAAACAATTAGTAGTAGTAAGATTGGATGAACTTGAAGTTTGCTCCAGTTATAATCTGTGGGAGCCCTCGACTAAGAAGGAGCATCAACATGGCAGGCGAGAAAGAGACGATACGTGTCCAACTGAACTATCCGCTGGAACGCGTCAAGGAACCGGTCCTTTACCACCTGGTGATGGATTACAACTTAATTCCGAATATCCGGCGGGCAAATATCGACGTCCACACGGGCGGATACATCTTCCTGGAGTTGACCGGCGAGAAGGGCGATCTCGACCGAGGGATCAAGTTTCTGGAAGGCTGCGGCATCACGGTCAGCGCGATCGGAGTCGACGGAACGCAGGAATGGGCGGTCTAGTATGGCCGAATCGATTCTCTCCGGCGATCGCGAGAGGTCGGTCGGGCTGGTCGATAAGCGCTACTTCACGTTCGGCGCTCCGGAAGATCCATTCATCCTCGAAAACCGCCAAACGCTGCCACAAGTGACGACGTGCTACGAGTTGTATGGCGAACTCAACGGAGCGGCGGACAACGTGATCCTCATCGAGCACGGCTTGACAGGCAGTTCTCACGCCGCGGGCCGATACCGCGAAGATAGCCCGTTTGCCGGATACTGGGACCCGCTGATAGGCCCGGGCAAGGCCTTCGATACGAACCGCTACTGCGTCATCGCGCCTAATGCGCTCGGCGGCTGCCGCGGCACTACCGGTCCCTCCAGCATCAATCCCCGCACCGGCGACCCATATGGTTTGAGCTTTCCCATTATTACAGTTCGGGACATGGTCCGCGTACAGAAGCGGCTCATGGACCATCTCGGCGTAAAACGTATTCGGCTTGCTACGGGCGGCTCGATGGGTGGAATGCAAGCGCTGGAATGGGCGGTGACCTACCCCGAAATGGTTGCCGGGATTGCGCCTATTGCGACTGTGCCACGGACGACCGCTCAGATCATCGCCTTCAACGAATGTATGAGACGCGCAATCATGCTCGATCCTAACTGGCGAAAAGGCGAGTACTATGGGTGTGAAGCGCCTGCCGGAGGCCTCGCCCTGGCGCGAATGATCGGGACGATTACCTACCTCAGCGACCCGATTATGCAGGAGATGTTCGGACGCCAGCCCGCCATGGAAGAGTCTCCTCTGGAACACGAAATGCACGCCCGGTTCGACGTGGAGCGCTATCTCCACGACGAAGGGGATAAGCTCGCCCAGAGATTCGATGCGAATTCGTACCTGTACGTCTCCCGCGCAATCGATCTGCACGATATCTCGCGAGGATACGCTTCCCTGGCAGAGGCGTACCAGCGAATACGGGCGAAAGTATTGCTGATCGGTATTCGCGCGGATATACTCTTCTACCCGCACCACATGAAAGTCATGCACTGGGACCTCGTAAAAATCGGCATCGATTCCACCTACTGGGAAATGGACTCCGCCTACGGCCACGACGCGTTCCTCGTGGAACAAGAAAAGATGATCCCGCCGCTCGAGAAGTTTATGGCGCGACTTAATTGACCGCACCCTTCCGAATGAATCAATCCGATTCTGTCCAAGCCCAATTTGCGGCTCTGTATGGAACCCAACCGGAATTCGTCGTCCGCGCGCCGGGCCGCGTCAACCTGATTGGCGAGCATACGGACTATAACGACGGCTTTGTCTTCCCCGCAGCGATCGATTTATTCGTCACTATTGCCGGCAGTTCCCGGCCGGACCGGCAGGTTCGCGCCTATTCGCTTACGTTCGACCAATCCGCGACTTTCTCGTTGGACACCCTGGTTCGGTCTGCCGACCCGAGCTGGATCAATTACATCCAGGGCATAGCCGCTATTCTGAAGAATGATGATATTAACTTGGCAGGAATGAATATCGTCATCGAGGGCACGGTGCCGATTGGGAGCGGCCTCTCTTCGTCCGCGGCCATTGAAATCGCCTCTTGCCTTGCCTTCGAAGCTGCCGGCGGATTTGACATCGATCCGCTCGGACGTGCGAAACTGGCCCAGCGCGCGGAACGCGAGTTTGTGGGCGTCAACTGCGGGATCATGGACCAGTTCATATCCTCCCTTGGCAAGGAATCCCACGCCCTGCTAATCGATACGCGGTCGCTTGAATATGAAGCAGTTCGGCTGCCTCGAAGCGGAATCGGGCTCGTCATTGCGGATACGAATAGGCCGCGTGGTCTGGTAGATTCGGAATATAACAAACGGCGGTCTGAATGCGGGCAGGCAGTTGAGATATTGAGCCGTAACATACCGGGCGCCAGGGCTCTTCGTGACGTTGCTCTTAAAGATTTGGAACGATTCTCCCACTTGCTTCCGAAAACAGTATATAAGCGCGCACGCCACGTGGTGACCGAGAACGAGCGAGTGCTTGCGAGCGTTGAGGCTGTCAAGGTGGGAGATATCTCAGGTTTAGGCAAGCTGATGAACGAGTCTCACGACTCACTGAGAGAAGACTATGAAGTGAGCTGTCTGGAGCTGGATGCCATGGTTTACGCGGCGCGGAATGCTAAAGGAACTTTTGGATCCCGAAT
>JBGPOG010000276.1:0-6348 GCA_041487935.1 Chthonomonadia bacterium
CGCCTGCCCAGACCACGCTGCCGTCGGTGCGGCGGATCCTGGGGCTCATGCTGCGCTCGATGTTGAGGCCGCGCGCGTCCACAATCAGACTGGTGAATCGCTCGTGCGAGTCGTGACGGCCGCGCCCCTGCGGCGTGTCCGATTCATCTCTGCGAGCGCGCGAATCGTCGATATCCCTCTCCGTATTGGCGTTCGAGTGCGGCTCCCGATCGGCTTGCGGGTCTCCCAATCGGCTGCCTGCTCCGAGAGTTGGATCGAGCGTAGGAGCCGCGCCTAAGAGGACGGGCGACGGCGCTCCAACTCCCCCTAATGGCTTTGGGCTTGGGCGCTCGGCCACCGATGACGACGCTGGAGTCGTCCCGGTAAGCGCGCCGATTAGCCGATCCGATAGTTCGGCAATGAGGGACAGCGCTTTTTCGCGAGACCCAGTAACGCGGCCTGCGGCTCCGGGCAATGTGCCGCCGGTCCGAATGTCGATGATGCGGGCGCTGATGACGACGGCGCTATCGAGCGTAAGGCAGCTCCCCACTACCTTGTACCGCGCGCCGGCGGGAAGAGAGTTGGATTCACGCATGTCGTAGACTGTGATCGATGAAGATTGTGCGAGATCCGTCAGGATGGTTTCGGTGATAACCGATGCCAATTGGCGGTCCGTTCCAGTGAACGCGCAAATTGCGACCTCTTGGGCGGCCGGAAATGCGTAGGCGGTTGTGGATAATGCAAGGCAAGCAGCGATGGTGAGCAGGCATGCGAGCATACGGGAGTACGTGCGTTTGCAGTCCATGAGAATGCCCTCCTCGAAAGAGCGGTGCCGGAAAATCCCGGCGGCGGCCGATATTGCAACAACCGGAGGGCGGAAAAGGCGCGCCTCGCGATCTGGATTCTAGTTCCACAAAAAACCGGAAGAGGAGACCGGCACGGCTGCCGGATTCGACGGTTTGAATGGGAGTTGAAATGCTCGCGATACGCGCCACTCTGGTCGCGTGGACTCCATAACGGAAGCGTTCCGGCGGTGTGACACTGCCGGAACGAATTATTTTTGTAAGCTCGCCAATTTTTTTCGTCAGTGGTCCACGCGCATTCCCAAGAGTCTGCCTGAGTGCGAGTCGATATCGACTCGCACCGTCCTGGCGGGTTGGTCGCTTGATCCCCAGATCCGCTCTTCAAGTCTCCATGAATTCTGCATGTAACTCGCGGTTTCCAGCCGGCCATGGGTGAATGGCGTGCCGCGGAACGCTCCGCGGCTGTAAAAACGGGCATTCGAAACCGCTTCGTTCTTACTGATCTCCTTCGCAGGCAAAATGACTGCGCTTTGCTTCAGCCACGACATGAAACGAAGCTCACCAGTCGCTTCGTCCCATACCGTGAACAGGTCATTTCCATTGGGCAGCCGGCCTTCGATCGTCCACCAGATTCTGCCGCGCGTTCTCGGCACGAACCGAAATGAATCCGTTACGATCAGCGCGCGGCCGAGCCCAAGGCCCGCCCGTAAACGATTTGCCTGCGCAATGAATCGATCGGCGCCGGGTGCCGAGGCCGGCTTCGGACGCCTTTCCGGGTAGTTTACTAAGATTCCCGCCGACGCACCGGCTATCAGCAGAACCCGGAAGGCATGGCGGCGGCTGAAGGAAGACAAGACTGGTTTCATTCGGACACATCCTTTCAAGATACGAAAGAACGCGCGCCCGAACTGGACCTGCTTGTCCAGACGAGGACAGGCGGTCGCGAGGGCATCCGGCTCGATCGGCCGGACGCAAAAACGGGCGTCGCGCTCCAAATTGGAAGCAGACGCCCGCGTCTGAAGTGATTGCGTTATCTTACCGGTACAGCATGTTACGGCTACCCCGCCGGAACTTCGAAGTCGCAGTCGAGACTACGAGGCAATTATACCCGCCAAACCCGCCCTGAGGTCAAGCCAATGTTGCAGGAGAAAGATACGGGGTCGCGCCGCCGGCTGATTGAAGACCCTCACAGGCCTCCAAACAAACACCTTCGGCCATAGCTGCCCGTCGCCTTACATAACCAACAAATGCGCCACCCGTGATCCTGGTGTCACAGAGATGCGACTTCCGTATAGTGGTCCAAGATTACGCTCGCGACGAGCGTAAGTAATCGACGACTTCCTTCGCGATTTGCGCGCCTTCGTCCACCGGCACGACCCAGACCTGGATTGCGCTGCCATCCGAGCTGATCCTGATTGCACCCACTTGAGATGAGCTGCGGTTCCGTTCACCATCGAGCATTACACCGAAAACACCCAACTTCCGGCAAATCCGCTCCCGCATCGAATTTGAGTGTTCACCAATTCCGCCTGAGAATGCGATGGCGTCCACGCCATCGAGAACGACTGCATAAGCGCCGATAGTCTTCGCTGCTCGGTATGCAAACACCTGTAGCGCGAGCTCGGAGCGTGTATCGCCTTGACTGGAGGCGGCTTCGAGATCGCGGACGTCGCCGCTCTTCCCGGAAATTCCCAGCAGCCCGCTTTTGCGGTTCAGAATGGATTCCATCTCATCGACCGAAATGCCGGTCTCACGCATCAAGTAGATCATCAGGCCGGGGTCGACATCGCCGGATCGCGTCGACATGGGCAGGCCTTCCATCGGGGTCATGCCCATGCTGGTATCGATGCTCTTGCCGTCCTTGATCGCGCAGATGCTGGCGCCGCTGCCCAGATGACATGTGATCAGCCTCGATGTTCCGCTCGTCTTGCCCATGTAGTCCAAAACTGCTTCTGACACATACCGATGGGCGATTCCATGAAAGCCATAACGGCGCAAGACGTATTGTTCCGACAGATCGCGCGGGAGGGCATACGTGCGGGCGACTTCGGGTAGAGTGCGGTGAAATGCCGTGTCGAATACGGCGACGGCGGGTGTCTCTGGAAGCGCTTTCAAGCATGCCTGGAGCACTTCCACCGAGACCGGATCGTGAAGTGGAGCCAGAGCGCTCAGGCCGTGGATGGCTTCGAGGACCTCGGGCGAGACGAGCGTCGGCTCTTCGAACCGGCTGCCGCCGTGGACTACCCGGCAGCCAACCGCGTCGATTGGCTTTTCGCTCGTTGAAGGTGGCGGCAGGCTCCGGATCGCCTGTTCCGCCGCTTCGGCGGCGGTTATGGCGCCGAGACGTTTGATTGTCGCCGGGGAGTCTCGCATGTCGATGCGAAGCTCCGATTCCGGAGAGCCTATACGGTCTACCAGGCCGGTCGCTTCGATGGCTACCGAAGATGATGATCCACCCTCAACGGTTACGCAGTAGACTCCAAGCTTGAGCGTAGAGCTTCCGGGATTAAGCGCCAGGACGCGGTAATCCATCTCAGTACGGCCATTTCCAGTCGCGAATCTCCGGCATGTCGTCGCCATGCTTGCGAATGTATTCGCGATGCTCGGTCCGCATGGCGTGCATCTTCTGCTTGACGTGGGCGACCGATGCGCCGAGCTTCGGAACGCGGTCGATCACGTCCATCACCAGGTGGAAGCGGTCCATGTCGTTCATGACGGTAATGTCGAACGGCGTTGTGGTGGTGCCCTCTTCCTTGTAACCACGAACGTGCAGGTTGTGATGGTTGTTACGCCGGTACGTCAACCGGTGGATGAGCCAGGGATAGCCGTGATACGCGAATATGATGGGCTTATCCGCCGTAAAGAGGTTGTCGAACTCCTGGTCCGTCAGCCCGTGAGGGTGTTCCTTCGGCGGTTGGAGGGTCATCAGGTCGATGGCGTTGACCACGCGGACTTTCAGATCGGGTAAATGCCGGCGAATGAGATCGACCGCAGCCAGCGTCTCGAGCGTGGGCACGTCTCCGGCGCAGCCCATAACGACGTCCGGCTCGCCGCCCTGGTCGTTGCTTGCCCAGCTCCAGAGGCCGATACCCAGCGAGCAGTGTTCGACCGCAGAGTCCATGTCGAGAAACTGCAGCGCAGGCTGCTTTCCCGCGACGATGACGTTGATGTAATCGCGGCTTCGCAGGCAGTGGTCGGCCACGGACAGCAGCGTGTTGGCGTCCGGCGGGAGATAGACGCGAACGATTTCGGCCTTCTTATTGATGACGTGGTCGATGAACCCCGGGTCCTGGTGGCTGAATCCATTGTGGTCCTGCCGCCAGACGTGCGAGGTCAACAGATAATTCAGAGAAGCGATCGGGCGCCGCCAGGGGATTTCCCGCGACGACTTGATCCACTTCGCGTGCTGGTTGAACATGGAATCGATGATATGGATGAAAGCCTCGTAGCACGAGAAGAAACCGTGCCTCCCGGTCAGGAGGTAGCCTTCCAGCCATCCCTGGCAAAGATGCTCGCTCAGCACTTCCATAACGCGCCCGTCCGGCGAGATGTGGTCGTCCGTCGGGAGCGATTGTGCGAGCCAGGTGCGGCCGGTCGCCTCAAATATGGCGCCAAGCCGGTTCGACGCCGTTTCGTCCGGACCCACTACTCTGAAATTCCGGCTGTCCTTGTTGAGCTCCATAATGTCGCGAAGCAGGCTGCCGAGAACACGGGTCGCTTCACCCTCCACCGTACCGGGTTTGGCGACCTCGACCGCATAGGTGCGAAAATCGGGCATGCGGAGGTCGCGAAGGAGCGCGCCGCCGTTCGCGTGCGGGTTGGCGCCCATGCGCCGATTGCCCTTCGGCGCGAGCTCGGCAAGCTCCGGGATCAGTCGCCCATCCTTGTCAAATAACTCCTCCGCATGGTAGCTCTTGAGCCAGTCTTCCAGTATCTGCAGATGATCCGGCCGCTCGGCGACATCGGAAAAGGGAACTTGATGCGAACGGAAGCTGCCTTCCACCGGCTTGCCGTCCACCTCTTTCGGCCCGGTCCATCCTTTCGGCGTGCGCAAGACGATCATTGGCCAGAGCGGCCTCGACGAATCCATTTGCGTTCTGGCTATGCTCTGAATGGTTTGAATGTCCTCCAGCACATCTGCCAGCGTTACGGCCATTAGCTCGTGCATGACTGCCGGGTCGTCGCCCTCTACGAAGAAGGGCTTGTAGCCGTAACCGCGGAAGAGATCCTCCAGCTCCTCGTTCGGAATGCGGGCCAGGATGGTCGGATTGGCGATCTTATAACCGTTCAAATGGAGAATCGGAAGGACCGCGCCATCGCGGATCGGATTCAGGAACTTGTTCGAATGCCAGATTGTGGCCAGCGGACCAGTCTCGGCCTCTCCGTCGCCCACCACGCAGCAGACCAGCAGATCGGGGTTGTCGAACGCCGCGCCAAAGGCGTGCATCAGCGAATATCCCAGCTCGCCGCCTTCGTGGATCGAACCGGGCGTCTCCGGCGCGGTGTGGCTCGGAATCCCGCCGGGAAACGAGAACTGGGTGAACAGCCGCTTGATGCCTTCCGTATCCTGGGTGATATTGGGATACAGCTCGCTGTAAGTCCCTTCGAGGTAGGTGTTGGCGACAATGCCCGGGGCTCCGTGGCCCGGCCCGGTCACATACAGAACGTTCAAGTCATGCAGCTTGATGAGCCGATTCATGTGTACGTATATGAAGTTTAGACCGGGAGTCGTCCCGAAATGTCCAAGCAGGCGCGGTTTCACGTGCTCGAGCTTAAGCGGCTCCCGCAGGAGCGGATTGTCCATGAGGTAGATCTGCCCGACCGCCAGGTAGTTCGCCGCGCGCCAGTAAGCGTTGATATTTTGCACCTCGTTATCTGAAAGCATGGGCTGGGCATCAGGGATAGCAGGCAACATTCTGTACTCCTCTTAATTCGCAGGCTGATTTTGGAAAGCAATACTTGATAGCCGCGTTATAGCGGGCAAGACTTCTCCAATTATACGAGTTACGCCGGAGAAAATCAGCGGAGCGTTGGATTACGGGAGTGTAAACTGGCAAATCTGGGACGGACTGATGCCGTCGGCGACGTAGCTGGCCGGACCGAGCGTTGAATTTACTTCTTGAATAACCTTGCCGTGTGACCGTACCTGGACAAGAATTGGAAGGGGATTGCGGTTCGGCTCGCGCCAGGAGTAGCAGCGGGCGAAAACGGTGTAGGTTCCCTTTGGGGCTGTCTTATAATAGATATGCTCGATGGGGGTCCGTGTGAATTTGGAGGGAGCTTTGCCGCCCATGCCAGGGATATCTGGAAGGGCCGTCCCGCCCGGAAATCCGAACTGCTTGCCGGGGTCGATGAGTATCTCTGGAATGGGGAGCATTGTTTCAGCGCCTGGAGGCTGCCCCATCATGACTCTCATCTCGCCGGTCGAGTTCAGCAGAGTGGGATTAGCGTCGACATCTTGAACTCCACCGCTGCGCGAACGCGGGTTGTATGCATCCACCAACTCGCCGGTAGGATCTCTCATCTCGAGGTCCATATCAGAGAGCGTATTCCAGACCAGGCTGAC
>JBGPOG010000277.1:0-6347 GCA_041487935.1 Chthonomonadia bacterium
CTAAGCATCGCAAACGGAGCCGGCATCGTCCGCGTTCACGACGTCAAGGAGATGGCGCGGGTGGCAAGGATGACGGATGCGGTGGTGAGGGGAAATTGGAGTGATGGAGTGAGGGAGTAATGGAGTAATGGAGTAATGGAGTAATGGAGAACGTGCCGAGGAACCAAATACTCCCATTACTCCGTTACTCCACTACTCCAGACTTAAGGCACCAGCGTAAGATTAATCGTCTGCACGATGGCTGGGCTGCCGACCGTTACATCCTGCGACTTGGTCGTGAAGCCTGTGTGAACCGCGACAATCTTGTATTGACCTGCGATCACCCAGTAGCCGAACTTGCCGACGCCGGCCGTCAATTCCGATCCCAGAAGTGAGTTGTCGGACTTCCTGCGCAGCTCGACCGTCGTGCCGCTCAAGTTGGCCAGGCCTTGAAGCGAGATCTTGCCGGTAATATCGACCGGTCCTCCCGGGATCCCTTGGACCGGCGGCGACATCTCGAGATTACCCAGATTGTTAGACGGCGGCGAAGCCCCGAGAACAGGGACGAATTGAAGCAGTTTGTCTTCGAACTGGTCCTTTGTAATCTTTCCGACGTTGAATTGATCTCCTCCGAGCCCGGCTGGAAGGTTAGAGATCGTAAACGATCCGTTTGAAGCACTGATGGCAACTTGCCCGCTTACCAACACCTTTGCGCCCGCAATTGCGGCTTTCGTGTCCGCCCGTATCACAAATCCGTCTGCGACTGCGGTATAAGCCCCCGCGGTATCGACCACGAACACGTCGCCGAGATCGTTGGTTGCGTTTTGGGGCGGGCCTGAAGGAGTAAGGGCCGGAAGGGGCTGCGACAGGGCTTTGATCCCGGTGGCGGAGACGGTAAGTGTCGTCGAGTCGCTTCCAACCGATAGAAAATCGAAGACTCCGGAAGAGTCCGTGACGATCGACGCGCCCCCAATGCTAACCGTCGCGCTGGCGACCGCACTCGGTTGGCCGCCGTTTTGGGCAGGATCGAATAACATGACCCGTCCGCGCACGTGAGCCGGAGGCGCGCCGCTTCCGCCCCCGCCTCCGCAGCCGAAGAGAGAGAATATCGTTAGCATTGCCAACGCAGACGCTGTAATTCTTACTGGCAAGGTAATTGTTCTCCAGGATCCAATCGTACTGATACTCATCATCGTGCTCGTCGTCGTCCTCGTACTCATCATCGGAGTCTTCGCTAACCGCCTATTGCCTCATACTGTTTTGGACAAGAAAAAAACGATTTCGACGACGAGCATGATGACGAGGACAAATTAGTTATCTCACAAGCAGCACAGGCTGTATCACGGTGGTAGTCTCGCCTTCCGGCGTTTTCGCTGTGATCTTGACGATGTAGGCGCCCGAGGCCACGGTAACTCCACGGTCGTCCCGAGTATCCCACAGCACCTGATTCGTGCCGGCTGCGGTTGCCCTTCCCGGTCCCAAACGGCGGAGCACGCGCCCGTCAGCTCCTCGGATTTCGGTCGCCACTTCGGCTCCGGAGGACAGGTCGAATCCGATCTCGACGGATCGCCCTCCGACGGCTCGCGATTGGCGCGGTATCACGTTCGAAATTCGAAGCGCCGTTCTCCCACGCAATTCCGGAATTACCTGGAAATTACGCGTGGGAGTTGTGCCGGAGTTGAAGCTGAATCCGGAGCTGGATTGCATGTATTGTCTTCGACCGGTCGCCGTATCTAATAGGATAAGCCGCGTGCTGCGCGGAACGCCGGTAAGGTTAGCCCAGCTCAAAGTGTAGTTCGTATTAGGCGCGGGAGTATAGACCGACAACTGCCACGCCTGCCGCGAAGTGCTGGGCCGGATATCGGAGTAGTAATCGCCCGCATTATCGCCCCAGTCCGGATGTGAGAACGCTATCGAGGGCACGGCACGGGAGAATGCCGGCGGGAGAAGCGCGTCAAATTTATTATCATAGCCGCTGGACGCCTGGTCGGACATGCCGAGGTATGCCGTTGACGCATAGCCGTTCGGCCCGGCAATCCGAAGCGGTATCGACCATCCCGTCGTTTTGGATACCGGCGCGGCGCGGGTCATTCTTACGGAACGCGCGGCCCGCGAAGGATTCGGGAATGTAATCGTCACGCCTTCCGAAACGAGCGCTCGAATCCAGTAGCCCCGCCAGGGAACGAGCTGAGTCGCTTTGACGTATCCCGAGCTCGGAACGTAGTCAAAAATTGCAACCTGGCCAACTCCCGCTACGTCTTGCGCGACGATCCAGCCCTTTAGAATCGCATTGGCCAGATTCTGCGGAACATTGTCCGCGAGGTATTGGAACTGGAGATCCGTAATGTCGATGGTTTGTTGGTACGGATTGCCGATCTGGTTCCAGCCGTGCAGGAGGCCCGTGGAGACGTCGGCGTCGTTGTTCAGGACCCGACCGGCGATCTTAACCGGGGTTGCGCCGCTCAAATCAGACCAGTACCCGTGCCCGGGCTGGAGCGGGTCCATGAACGGATACTTAAGGTATTTATCGTCACTGTTAACACTCTGCCGCCATTCGGCGAGGAGCAGGTTAGTGCTATTGAACAGCGGCGCATTGTTGGCCGGATTCAGCAGCGCTTCTTCCGCTTTGCCGTGCAGGGGCAAGATCGGGAATGAGATCATTGCGGGTCCTGCGGGCAGGGTCGAAGTCACGGATTGAACCGAGTCTGTCGCATAGAAGACCGAGACATACTCGTTATATCCAAGGTTGACCTTGCGAATCGTCTTCTGGTTCGCCGTGTTCGTGAAAGTAAGCGTGGCGCGCCGAGGCTGCGCGAAGGCAGATGCGTCGATGACGCCGCCGAAAGCGCCCTGTTTCACATCGAACTCCTTGCTGACCCCATTCTCGACGTCGATCCGCATCGTGCCGGTGTCCGCGCCGACAACCGTGCCCCAGAAGTTGTTGGGCGCCGCAGCGCTGCCCATCGATCGTGGAGCGGTATACAGCCGAACCGAATTCGAGTTTACGGGCAGATCGATGGTGACCCTCATCCGCCCTTCCTGCGCCGGGTCCCCGCCGATGTTGCCGAAAAATGTCGGATCGAGGCTTGGAGATGTAATGCCGTTGCGAATGTCCGCGCGCTCGAATTGCGCCGTCAGGAACAGCCGAAATCCGAACGTGTAATCCCAATAAATGGGATAGCAGGTTCCGTTCAGGTTCGCTTCGTTGCTGTTGTTGTTGGCATCGAACTGTGTGCGATAGTAAACCAGAACGATGCCGATGGCAAAATCGTCTTTCGCAGCGGTGTCCGGCCGGTCGGCGAACGACCAGGCATAAAGTTTTTCTCCCGGCGTGACGCTGGTATCGAGAATGTACTGTTGTTGATACCAATCCGTAAACGCAATCCCCTCTACCGTCGGAACGATCCCGGCCATCAGCGCCTTCAATCCCGGGACACTGTTTTTCAAGCCAGGATTGCTCAGGAGCGCGAGGTAGTAGGCTGCGTTGAACTGGCGAAGCGCCGAGGGATTCTCTTCCGCGACCTTTAGCCAGGCCGAACCCGACATCTGGAGCCGCGGATAGAGCATTCCCGCCAGGGAGGCGGTGTTTACTGGATCATTAACTTGCGATACAGGGAAAAACCGGTCATTGCCGAGAGCGGGCTGGTTGAGCAATTCGTACCGGTCAAGCGCGTGGTAGAGCGGGTCGGCAATGTCGATCGTACCGGTGGGGAATAGCCTGGGCTCCAAGAGAGTAAGAACACTTCGAACCGTGATCAGAGTGGCTGCGCGCGCCATACCTCGCTCCCACACGTCGTATGAGATAGCATCCGGGCCACGGAACGCAAGAGCCATCATCTGAGTGAGATTGAGCACGCGAGTCTGTGCTGAAGGATGCACCGAGTCGATGATTTCGTTCGTCGAAGCGTTGAAGACTCCTCCCGCGAGGGAATTGCGATCGCTGATGATCGGCGTGAGGTTATCTCCGTTCACCAGCTTAACCGCGCCGTTCCAGGACGGCGCGCCCCACACGTTGTTTCGCAGCGTTCCATAGACTGTGTCCCAAACATTCTGGTATTCGGTCTGTTGGGCCGCAGGCCAACTCCCAGGCGCGCCAGGCGCAGGGAAGGTTAGCGTGAGCTCGTTTCCCGCGCGGCTGGTCCTCGGCTGCGGAAGCACGAGACGCCCGTTCTGGCGCAGGACGACGATATCCGCAAAGCCCGGGTTCGGGTCGCGCTTCTTGAAGTAGCCGTGCTGCTTGAGGATCTGGACCTCCCGCATCAAGACGGATTCCCGCGCCTGGCGCACTGCGTTAACTTTGGCGGCGACCGCGCGGTGAACTGCTAACGTGTCGTCCAGGTTAGGGACGTCGACAATGATCGCCTGCATCGGGCCATTGGCAACGGTGTTGAACCGCTGGTTGACCACGTTACGATACGTCTGCGCATGAGAAGGAGCAAAGGCGATCAGGCAGAGTAACAGCAGGCAGCCGCCCGACAAGGGGTATCGAGTCTTCAAATCTGGACTCCCTCAGGATTAGGAAATGGGGCCGCCGCGGAATTTGGGGGATTGGGCCGCGCGCCCGGTGAATTGCTGGAGCGGTGTTTGTGCAAACCTCGCCCTGTATACGGATCGTTTTTTAGTTTTGTTCCCGGAAATCTCACCGAGACGAGGCGAAGATAAACCGGATGGCTGCAGGGCATAGCTCGCGCAACGCCGAAGGACCATTGTACCTGATCGGCGATCCGCCGAAGCAATTCGATAATAGCAATACAAGTTTACCTTCCATGAGGATTACGAAATTGGGAGGGCGAGGCTCCTGCCGAGCCGCATACCGCTCATGAGACTCGGCTGAACGCAGCAGCTCGGCAGGAGCCTCGCCCTCCCAATCCATCCGGCGTGCCGTCAAATGCCATGCGCACTTACAGGAATAGGAGCAGTGTGTAAATTGGACGTTGTTGCATCTCCACGAAACGAAGCGGCCCGCCTGGCGATGTCCATCTATGAAGAAGCGCTCGACGCTGTCCGATCCGATCATCTGATCCGGTCTTCGGTCGAGCGAAAGGACAACATCCTGCGGCTCGGTGACGTATGTCTTGATCTCAACGACTTCGAGCGCGTTTTCGTCTTGGGAGCAGGCAAGGCTTCGGCGATGATGGCCGCTGCGATCGATCCGATCCTTGGAGACGCGCTTACAGAAGGCATTGTCGTCACTAAGGATGCATCAGGCTCGCCCGAGTGCAGAATCAAAGTGCTTGAAGCGGGACATCCGATCCCCGACGAACGCTCCGTGGCGGCAGGAACGGCGATCCACAATCTTGCGAGTAAGGCCCGAGAGCATGACCTGGTGATCTGCCTGCTCTCGGGCGGGGCGTCTGCACTGATGGAACTTCCGCACCCCGGCATCAAGCTTGAAGACCTTCAAACGACGACGCAGATGCTGCTCCGCGCGGGCGCGACAATCAACGAGCTCAATACCGTCCGCGCCTGCCTGTCCCAGCTTAAAGCCGGCGGACTCGCGCGCGCTGCAGCCTCAGCGAAGCTCGTATGTCTGGTTATCTCCGACGTGCTCGGAAATCCCCTGGAAGTGATCGGCTCCGGGCCGTGCGTCCATTCGGACGTCTCTCCGCAAGAAGCAATGATGATTCTCGCTCGCTACAGTCTAGTGGAGAGTCTCCCTCAATCCGTCCGAGCCAGAATCACCAACCTCACCCCCTCACCCCCTCACCTTCAAACCTCCACACCTCCACACCCCCCCACCCCCTCACCGCCCCACATCATCCTCGGAGACCTCTGGACGGCGCTGGACGCCGCAAAAGCATCCGCGGAGCGGCGCGGTCTCAAGACGATCATCCTGACCGGCTCGCTGCAGGGCGAAGCCCGGGAAGTTGCGAAAGTCTTCGGGGGAATTGCGCGAGACCTTCCCCGGACCTTTGTCGATCACGGCAATTCATGCACCATCGCGGGAGGCGAGACGACGGTCACCGTGCGAGGCGAGGGAAAGGGAGGACGAAGCCAGGAGCTGGCGTGCGCAGCAGCCGCCGTTATCGACGGAATACCCGGCGTTGCGCTCCTAGCCGCAGGCACGGACGGCACCGACGGCCCGACCGATGCAGCCGGCGGACTGGTCGACGGTGAGACCAAACAAATCGCCAAGGAGAAGGGACTCACAGTGGAAGCGGCGCTCGCGGCCAACGATAGCTACCCATTCTTGCAGGTTTCCGATTCCCTGATGATTAGCGGCCCCACTCATACGAACGTGGGAGATTTGGTGATCGTTGTGTACGCTCCTGCCTGACCGTCGGTCTGCCACAAGCAGGATTTCAGACCGTCCTGAGGCGAACTCAATGGTTATGAGCGAGACTATGGCCGGCGAACCGGCAACGACC
>JBGPOG010000278.1:0-6330 GCA_041487935.1 Chthonomonadia bacterium
ACTAAACGGTGAAGTTCCTTAGGAGCATTTCACCGCGCCTAACGCGGCGTTGCGCGTAAGAAACTGTCACAGCCCCCGTCATCCCGAGCATTTTACCGCGCCTAACGCGGCGTTGCGGGTAAGAAACTGTCACAGCCCCCGTCATCCCGTAGGGATCTGTTTTTGAATTTGCAAGTTGACATTCATGCACTAAACGGTGAAGTTCCTTAGGAGGTATGAGGCACCTGCTTTTGGCAAGCAACTTGGGCGCTATTCCCGTCGAAAAGCAGGTCCCTCGTACCTCGGGATGACGGGCGTCCGGCTTTTGCAATTACCTCACTAGATACTTGACGCTTTGAATTCTATCCGTTTATCGGTATTGTTCTCGTGCCTGTGTTCTGATCTTCCCTTTTTGGGAGAGTAACTACCAGAAAGCCTTCTTTGTAGTTCGCAGTGATTTTGTCCCGATTGATGCGGACGTCTCCCGGCAGCACGATGTGCCTCTCAAATTGCCCGAAATAGATCTCCAATTGATAGCACCGAATACGGTCGACGCGTTCGGAGTCTTCTTCAACGCGCTCTCCGGAAATCGAGAGGATGCGATCGTCGGCGGAGAGTGATACGGAAAGGTCGTCGGGATTAACCCCGGCGATCTCAACTTTCACCATGATGGCCTCAGGCGATTCATGGACGTCTACACGAGGCTGCCAGAATCGATTTGGCGTCGGCACGTCCGTCAGGAACCCCCTGAGGGTTTCGTCCGCAATGCGCTGCATCTCGTTTTCCATCTGTCGCAGCAAGTCGATATCTCTGTATTCTCGAAAGCTCATCAGTCGCTAATCTCACATTCAGGCAGATCGAATTCCGATTGGCCGGACGCCCGTACCCAGCAGCCCGGCGGGCGCAAGTGGTAGTTTAGCTTTTTGCCAAATGAAAGTCAAGCCAAACGCACTCACCGTGCCGGAGGACCTCGATGCGATAATACCCTGCTAATTCTGGTACGGCGCAATGGCCGCCGGGGTTCCTTATGGTGGCAAGGGCAGAAGTGAGTCGATCGAAAGCCATAGGAATCAAGGAAGCGACTCACGGTTTAGAGGCGGAACACAAGGTGTCCGGCTGCAACGATGAGCGGTCGCTTAGAACCTGGGGTATCCAACCGAACTATGGTCTATCGCTATTCTTGGCGGGCGTAAGCTTGCTCGACGGCCCGGAACGGGTAGCCGTTTGATTTAGGGAAGCCTTAATGCCGGCAACCTGTTTCGAAGCGAGTTTTCGCTGAACTCGCCGCAGGCCCCGCCGGGTAACCTCGTCCTCTGGGTAGTCACGAGCATTGGCATTCCAGAACGCGTACGCTTCTGCCAGTTTTCCGGATCGCTCGTAACACATTCCCAGGAGGTGCGTATATTGGGGATCGTACGGCCCGATACGTAGGCATTTCAGAACCTGCTCGGCGGCATCGTCGTACCGTTTTCCCGCGTACCGTGCCATTCCGAGCGCATAGTACATTCGAGGGTCATTCGGCATCAGGCGAATGCCTTGCTCGTATACCTTGATTTCGTCGTCCATCCGCCCCTGCATCTGGTACAGCGTTCCAAGTGCATCGCGAATTTCGACCTGGCGTGGATCGTCTCGCAGGGCGCGCTGCATCTCGTCTATTGCTAAATCGAGCTTGCCTTGATGATACAGCGCCTCTGCGCGCTGGTACCTGTGTTGCGGAGATTCCCTTACGGCCCCCAGATAACCTCGCCCAGTCAAGGCTGCCAGGATCAACACGGGCCCAACGATCAAGAAGCTCTTGCGCATCGCCATTTTCCCCTTCTAGCGGAGTTTCGCCAGTCTAACAAGGATGGCGAGACATGTCAAGTGGAAGATGCTTGAAAACGGCAGTGTGTTCCGGCGTTGTCCGGCGCGCCCAGGCGCCCCAAAGTAATCTCCATTCTCCAGCAAGAATTGACATGAACATGGCCCGGCGGATATGCTGACGCCAACATCTAATGGGAGCGCTCTTGGATCGAGAACATCCATCCGTTATTTCGATGAGGCCGATCATCCAAGCCAATTGGATTTGGAAGCTCGCTGCCGTCGCGGCAACGGGAGTGCAATTCGTGGGATGCTCGTCTGCCCGGTCCTCCGGTCCGATCGAGGTCGTCTACTGGACCGGCTGGTCCGGGCACGAGTACGAGATACAACAGAATCTGATCGAAGAGTTCAACCGCACGCACCCCAACGTCCGCGTCCGTATGCTCACCCAGTTCAGCAGCACCGGCAGCTATCAGAAAGTGAAGATCGCCTTCGCGGGAGGCGCGACTCCGGATGTGATGTCCACCATCTGGGATAGCGACCTGGCGGGCTTTGCGATGCGCGGCGTGCTTACCCCTCTGGACGATTACTTGAAACGAGCCGGGCGCGACGTGGACCGGGAATTTACGCCCGGCATTGCCAGAATGGTCCGAATCGACGGCCGCGTCTATGGACTCACCGTTACTACAAATGCATCGTTTATCGTCTTCAATAAGTCGGCCTTTCGCGAGGCTGGACTCGATCCCAACACTCCTCCGCGAACACCCACGGAGGTTGACCGAGCCGCCAAGGCGTGTACGAAATACGACGCTAACGGAAACCTGGTGCGTTACGGCTTTCGGCCGGAAAACCTGGATGTTTGGGCCTATGTGTTTGGCGGGGATTGGTATGACGCCAGGACCCGCCGTGTAACCGCCAACGATCCGCACAATATTGCCGCGCTACGGTGGATGGCCGGATACAACCGAATGTTCGACCTTCGAAAGATTCAGGCATTCCAGTCGGCATTCGGCGATAACGATTCCGCGAACGGGCCGTTCTTCATCGGCAAATTGGCCATGTGGCATACCGGCGAATGGTCGGAAGAGTTCATCCGCAGGTACGCCCCAGGCCTCGAATGGGGATGGTTTCCCCTGCCGGCTCCGCCGAACGGCCGAACGAATGTCACTCCCGCGCGCGGAAGCATCTTTGTCATCCCCGCGGCGTGTAAGCACAAGGATGCCGCCTGGGAATTCTTGAACTGGATCACCAGTGTCCACGCGGTCAAGACGTTCTGCGCGGCGATCCATAATGTTCCCCCGCTCATCGAGGCCGGCAAAGATCCGGCCTTCCAATCGGATCCGCTCATGCGTTTCGCCACGCAGCTATCCCAGGGCCAAAACAGCTTCGGCGCCCCGCCGATCCCCATCTGGGCGACCTACAAGCGGGAGATTCAACGCGCGGAAGATCGGGCGGTTCTAGGCGGCGAAGATCCGCAGCACCTGCTGGATGATCTACAACTGCGGATGGAACGAGAGCTCTCCCGAACGTTTGACGACCTGAGAGAATAGGACGCGGGGACAGGGCGACGCGGGGACAGGGCGACACGGGCAAGTGGCGGCAGACTGACGCGACGGCAGAATATTGCCGACAGTGGCGGCTAACTTGAGAAGGGAGACAACCCATGCCGGAAAACATTCGGAGTCATAAGGACTTACGTGTGTACCAAGAGGCGCTAGATGCCGCTATGGAAGTGTTCGAGCTAACAAAGAGTTTTCCCAAACAAGAGCAATACAGTCTCACAGATCAGATTCGCCGTTCATCTCGCTCAGTTTGCGCCAATATCGGTGAAGCATGGCGTAGGCGGCGCTATCCTGCTCACTTTGTAAGCAAGCTCAACGACTCCGAGGGAGAAGCAGCGGAAACCTTGGTCCACATAGAGATTTCACTTCGCTGTCAATATATCACACGTGAGCAATCTGCCAGCCTCGAAGATAGATACGACAAAGTCCTCGGCCAACTCGTAAAGATGAGCGCACACCCGGAACAATGGACCATCCGTTGACTTCCAACGGTCCTACATCCCCACGCCACTCCTTCCTCCATTCGCCGCGTCGCCGCGTCACACCCTCGCCGGGTCGCCGCGCCACAAACTCGCGGAATCGAAATCAGGCCTACGGCCTCCTCTTCGCCTCCCCCTGGCTAATCGGCTTCGCGCTCTTCATCGCGTATCCCATTATCGCTTCTCTCTACTACAGCTTCTGCTCGTACGACGCCATCCGCTCGCCGCGCTTCGTCGGAATCCAGAACTACCAGCGGATGTTCTTCGAAGACGATCTCTTCTGGAAATCGCTCTGGAACACGCTCTACATGGTCGTTGTAGGCCTGCCGGTTGGGCTTGTCGCCTCGCTGGGAGTGGCGCTTCTGCTCAACCAGAAGCTGCGAGGAATGGCGTTTTACCGGACGCTCTACTACCTGCCTTCGATCACGCCGGTGGTCGCGACCTCCATCCTCTGGCTCTGGCTGCTCAATCCGGACTATGGGTTGATAAACGTAACCCTCGGAGGCCTGGGAATGCACCACCCTCCGGGCTGGCTGACGGACCCGGCGTGGTCCAAGCCGGCCCTCATCCTCACCGGCCTCTGGGGAGCCGGAGGCAGCATGGTGATCTACCTGGCGGGACTGCAGGACATCCCCGAGGCCCTGTACGAAGCCGCTTCGCTCGATGGCGCCAACAAGCTCCAGCGGCTCCGCCACGTAACTTTACCCATGCTCTCGCCGGTCATCCTGTTCAACCTGATCATGGGACTGATAGGCCGATTCCAATACTTCACCGAAGCCTACGTCATGACCAACGGCGGGCCGCAGGACTCGACCACGTTCTACGCCCTCCACCTCTTCAACCGCGCCTTCATGGATTTCAAAATGGGCTATGCCAGTGCGATGGCATGGGTGTTGTTCCTGATCACGCTCGTCTGCGCGCTGGCCGTGTTCAGGACTTCGGCGAGGTGGGTGTATTATGCTGGTGAAACTCGCTGACGATGGACGATTGGCAGTTCAATGTATATTCGACTTGGAGGTAGCGACATGGGATTCAAGTTTGAAGGGCTGGAAATTTGGAAGCTCTCGTTAGAGTATCTCGATTTGGTTTATGAGATTGCGGCGCTATTGCCAAAAAGCGAAGAGTACAACCTGAAATCTCCGATAATCCGAGCGGGCACTTCTATTTCGCTCGCAATCGCCGAAGGATCGACCGGACAGACGGACGCCGAGCAATCGAGATTCCTTGGCATTGCCGTACGGTCTCTCTTTGAGACAGTGGCTTGCCAGCATCTCATCGCACGTCGGAAGTATCTCGAGAGCAACGCGCTCCTCCGCCATCCGTACGATCGGGCGACAACACTTGCCAAGAAAATAACGGCCATGCGCAAGAATCTCGACCCTGACCGAAAATGGGTGCGAGAATCCGGAGTTGAGTACTTGGCGGACGAACCGAACCCATTTATGGACGAGGGTGGATAACGGTATGTCTCGATCCAATCGTCCATCGTCCGTAGTCCCAGGGGCAATCGTCCATCGTCCATCGTCCATCGTCCCAGACCCCATCGTCCATCGTCCCACGAGCCATCGTCCATCGTCTACTGTCCCATGCTGGCCTCCTAGCCGTCGGTCTCTTCTTCGTCCTTCCGTTCTACTGGCTTGTCACAACTTCGCTCAAGCCGGACGCCCAGATTTTCCACATGCCGCCTGTCTGGTTCCCCCATCCTGCTCTGTGGGAGAACTTTCCGAAGGCAATCCGCTACATCCCGTTCGCCAAATACACATTAAATACGCTGGAGATTTGCCTGCTCACCGTCGCCGGCACCGTGGTCTCCTGTTCGCTGGTCGCCTACAGCCTGGCGAAGATTCGCTGGCGCGGCCGGGAATTGGTCTTCCTGATTTTGCTCGCAACCATGATCCTGCCCTACCAGGTCACACTCATACCCACCTTTACCCTCTTCAAGTGGTTTGGCTGGATCGGAACCATCAAACCGCTGGTGGTTCCCGCGTTCTTCGGCAGCGCGTTCAGCGTCTTCCTGCTCAGGCAGTTCTTCATGACGATTCCGAACGAGCTTTCAGACGCCGCGCGCATCGACGGCTGCTCGGAGTTCGGTATCTACCGGATGGTAATTGTGCCTCTCGCCCGGCCCGCGCTGGCGACGGTCGGCCTCTTCGCCTTCATCGGCGCCTGGAACGACTTCCTCGGCCCGCTGATGTACCTGACCGACGAGGACTCCTTCACCCTCAGCCTCGGCCTCCAGCGCTTCGTGAGCCAGCACGGCGCGGAATGGTCCATGCTGATGGCCGCCAGCACGCTGATGACCCTGCCGATCGTTCTTCTCTTCTTCCTGGCGCAGCGGACGTTCATTCAGGGCGTAACGGTGACGGGGATCAAGGGGTGACGTGGACGTGAATTCAGGATATTAGAGGCAATTGCAAAACTCGGACAAATGTGCCACAAAGTCGTCATCCCCGAGGTCGTTATCGGGAATCCAGTCTCCACAGTCTCTGGATTCCCGATAACGACCTCGG
>JBGPOG010000279.1:0-6298 GCA_041487935.1 Chthonomonadia bacterium
AACGCGGCAGCGGCCGCGAGCCGATGCGCACTTCCATCGGCCCGAAAAGGCGCATCTCCAGCCCGGACTCCGTCTCATGCGACGCGGGGGATTGGAGGCTGACGTTTAATGGCTCATGGTCCGCCTGTTCTATAGGTTTCACTGACGAGTTGTCGGGCATTTCGCCTCTCCTTACTCCAGTTCGTTGGGCATTTCCTGCTCACTCGTGTACATCCCCGTAACGCCTCCCTGCAATAATGGCCCCGAGTTCGAAGCAGTTTTGAAAGGATTCTGGAAGGCTCGGTTCTGTACTATTAACCATGTTCTGTCAAACAGAGCGCTCGCAGGTTGGAAGCGAATTGCAGTCAATAGACAAGCGACAGGTCCTGACAACTTGCCTGTTGCAAAGAGCAGCTTTGACTTGCAACGTTACTAAATCAAGCAGAACTACCAGCAGGTCAGATGAAGCAATCTTGCGAACGCTGTATTAGCTACCAAGAAAGACAACAGGCAATGGAAATTACGAGGCGTAACGCATTGGCAGTAGCCGGGAGCTCGCTGTTGACGGCCGGCGCATTGTCCCTTCCGGCGGAAGCGGATCAGGGGGTCGGTGGTGACGTGCTGTATGGGCACGGCATGGTCTGGAACCGCGAGCTGGAGGGGTTGCCGGCCAACTGAGACTATCGTTTGACCTTCGAGTCAATCTCGAGACCGGTATCGGCTTCGGGACTGCCGAGGACCCGGTTCACCCCGATTGGAACATCCACTTCCAAATTGACTCCATCGAGAGAGTGAAGCGGCCAAGAGGAGAAGCGAGATACATATTGCGAGGCGCCGTGACCGAGGCCAACAACCAGGAAAATGTGGGTAAATCGGTGGCCATCCTGGCGGAGACGGTCGGGGACACTACGGCGATCGCAATCCGGATTGGAGAGCAGGCATTCGCGGGTGCAGGCCTTGTCGTTATCGCGATTATAGCCATCCTGATCGGGCTTTTGCTGCCGGCAGTACAAAAGGTTCGATAATAACCTAGACCGATAATTCAGCAACTCAACAATTCAGGCGTGAAGTATGCCGGCCTGAAATCTACGCAGTCATGGGAGACCCACTATGACCTG
Organism: Chthonomonadia bacterium; assembly: GCA_041487935.1. Classification (GTDB taxonomy): domain Bacteria; phylum Armatimonadota; class Chthonomonadetes; order Chthonomonadales; family CAJBBX01; genus JBGPOG01. Next base: position 1,098 of record JBGPOG010000279.1, read on the forward strand.
TTGTAAGACGTACTTCACGCTTGTTTGCGCGCTTGCTTTGGGGCTCGTACTGCCGGTTGTGCGCGCGGCCGGCCAGGTGACAATCTACCACGATCGCACGTCGTTTGAAGCGGCACTAGGACACGTGGTTGTCGACGATTTTGAAGCCTACCCGCTCGGCGATATTCCTCTGGGTGACCGCCGAGGCGAATTCCTCTACACGTCCGATCCCGCTGTCACACAACCTGCAATCGCCCCGGACGGCGCGGGAGGGCAGGCGCTCGGCGGGTCACCGTTCGATGTATTCGTAGGTGAAGACTCGGCGACATTAACCTTCGCTTCTCTTTCGGGCGCCAACAAAAAGCTGCGCGCAGTCGGCCTCGACGTGGCTTACGGGCCATCGTTTGAAGACCTGCCGGGAAATCTGTATCGGCTGGGAATCGAAGACGGGGCCGCGGCGGGGCAGTTCGCCGGAAACTTACCCGGTCTGGATGGGAATGGCGGGACGTTCTTCCTCGGTATCGTCGGAGGGCCGGGCGATTTGTTCACGTCACTCCGACTCTATTCCGTGCAGCCTGGCCGGGAGCAGATTCTGATTCCGGCATATCAGGGAGACAACCTAACGTACGCAGCCGTTCCGGAGCCCGGCGTCTTCTGCATAATCGCTTGTGGCGCTGCCTTTCTGGGCGGTCGCTGCCGGCGTCGAATGGGAACATCTCGATAATCCCGCGTTATTCATGAACGAGACCTTGACGTCATTCCGAGCCGACTTTGCGAGGAATCCGGCGGCTTCCGATTACTGGGATGTTGGGACGGATTCCTCACTCTCGTTCGGAATGACGTCAAAAGCACCTTGTGCATCAATCAGGCTGTTCATGAATAATCCGGGATAATCGATCCTTGATGGAAAAGGAAACAACCATGAACCGGTTCAAAGCTTCCCTCTTTGCCGCAACCTTTGTTCTTCTTGCAGCGGTAGTTTCAACCGTTACCAGTCGGTCTGCTCGGGCGGGCATCCCCGTGACAGCAACACCCGTCCGCGACGTTGAAAGCGGTGTGCGAGACCGTTACCAGGACAATAACGCGACCTTGCTTCTAGCTTCGCAGGCTCAGGGCGACTTCCAGTTCGCGGGCGTGCCGGCGGGCAAGCGGCTTGTGATCGAGTTTGTTTCTTCACACGCCAAACTTCCGCCCAACCAGCGGCCGCTCGTCACCATCACCGTGAGTCAAGGGGGTGTGCCGATGACGCACCATATCCCGCTCCCACAGGCGAACCTGGTGGACCAGGTGGAGATGTTCGGATCCCAGCCACTGACGCTCTACGCGGATCCGGGGACCACGCCGTTCGCAACTTTCCAGCGAGTCGGCAGTACGTCGGGCCAGGCCCAGTGCAGCGTGACGATATCCGGCCACTACGTAACGCTTTAGTCTCGATTCAGACACGTGTCTTCAAGGAGACAACGATGAATAGATTCAGGAATTCTCTTGCGGCGGCGGCGGGGCTCGGACTGCTGGTCGCCACCATAGCGACACTGAGCATCCGGTCTGCCAGAGCCGGCGCACCCCTTCCGTCCACGCCGGTCCGATACGTCGAAGCCGGCGCGCGGGACCCCAAACAGGACACTGCATCCGTGCTCTTACATGACGGGGAGGCCTTTGGACACGAGCCGATGGTGTTTGGACCTGTGCCGACGGGCAAGCGGCTTGTGATCGAGTTCGTTTCGGCCTTTGCCCATCTGCAACCAAACCAGCGTCCGGATGTGACGTTGACGATCATCCAGGGCAACCGTGCAGTGCTTCATCACATCGCGTTCCCTCAATCAAATCTACTTGATGACGTAGATATGATGGGAAGCCAAGTGGTAACGCTTTACGCGGACCCAGGGACGACGCCGATTATCGACTTCCGCCGCAGCGGCGGTACCTCGGGAGTGGCATTCGTCGCCGTATCGATTTCGGGACACTTCGTCACGCTATAGGCCGGCATCACGCATGCAGCGATTGGAGATTAAGATGAGGCAATTTAAGGTTCAAATAATTACAGCGACAGGCATCGTGTTGCTTGCCGCAATCGTGTCGTCCGTGAGCGTCCGGCCGGCCCGCGCCGGCGGAGCAATAGGGGCGACGCTCGTGCGCGACGTGGAGAACGGCGTACAGGATCCTTTGCAGAGCGCAGTGACCGTCGACCTGCCGAATGGAGCCGATTTCAGCGAAAAAGTTCTTGTCGGTGTTCCGGCCGGGAAACGGCTCGTCATCGAGAGCGTCACGGCATATGCCGACCTGCCGTCCAACCAGCGGCCCTTCCTTGAGATTATTACAGTCGCAGGAGGCCCTACTGGCGTCCACGAGCTCGTCTTCACACAGGAGAATCTAGTCGATCGGGTGCGAATGGTTGCCGGTGAATCGATCAAGCTATACGCGGATCCCGGGTCGAGCGTGCGCGCCTTCTTCGGACGCGAAGGTGGGGACTCCAATTCGGCCTCCTGTCATGTAACGATTTCGGGCCACTACGTGACTCTGTAGTCTCGCATCAAACGAACGATTTTCACGGAGAAAACTATGAAGCGATCTAGAGTATTATTTCCGGCTGCGGCCGGCCTGGCAATTCTGATAACTGCCATATCGACCGTGAGTATTCGGAGCGCTCGGGCTGGAACGCCGCTCAGCTCGGTCCCGGTGCGTGACGTGGAGAGCGGCGCTCGGGATCCCATCAATATCACCGGGGAATTTGTGATTCCCGATGGCGCCATCGGAATAACCGTGGGTTTCCCCGGCCCAGTTGGCAAATTGCCTGCCGGCAAGCGCTTCGTCATCGAAACGGTTACCGCGCATGCCGACCTGCCGCCCAACCAGCGTCCTATCCTACAGGTAGTTACGTTTGACGGTGAACACTTCATTCCGTTCACTCAGCAGCGCCTCTTCGATCGTGTGCATATGGAGGCAAGCCGGCGGGTAAAGCTTTACAGCGCCTCGGATGTTAAGGTCGATTTCGCGCGGGAGGGTGAGCTCACGGGTGAAGCCCGTTGCACAGTAACGCTTTCGGGATACTACGTCACGATTTAGCGCGATGTAGATATTGGCCGATTGATTTGCCTGCACTGCTTCGCGCGCAGCGCAAAGTGCGGAACCTGCTAGGAACTTGAAGGAAGAGGAGAAATCGATGCGACAGGTTAAGAATATTTTGCCGGCCTCTGCCGGTCTGGCGATACTCATGTTCGTAGTCATAGGCGTCAGCGTAAGAACCGCTGTCGCGGGCGGCGCCCTCAGTTCTACGCCGACCCGCGACGTCGAAAACGGTGTGCGGGACCGCGCCGCGAGCCGGTGCCTCGTACAGTTCACGGAGGGGATTGCAGGTACCGGAAGGTCTTTGATCACTGTGCCTGCGGGCAAGCGCCTGGTCATCGAGTACATTTCCGCGAGAGCGCTCCTTCAACCAAATCAGCGTCCAAGGCTGCGCATCTTAAGCCAGATTGGCGGTCATTCCATCGACCACTTCATCCCGTTCACCCAGTTGACCTTGCTGCCGGATGCGCTATTCGACAACGTGCGAATGATCGCGGGCGAGCCGCTACAGCTCTACGCCGATCCAGGGACACCGGTGGAGGCCTTCTTCGAACGCGACGGCGATACCGCCGGCACGGCGCGATGCGAGGTAATCATGTCGGGGCACTTCGTTACTCTGTAGGCTTTGGGCTGCCAGGCACTTTTTTACTGTGGCCAAGAGCGTAGGCGATGACTTCCTCGAGGGTCATCGCCCCACCTTTTCCCCATTCGGTTGAGAACGTTCCGTGGTCCAAAACTTCGTGGAGGCCGTCCACGGTCCGCTTATTCTCTTCCAGCTCGTCGGGCAGCAAAGGTGCGCCGATCGATTCGCGCAGCGCTCGGGCTGCGCCAAGAAGACAGACAGCACGTTTCGCCTCTTCAGTTTTCTTTGCGGGATCAGCATCGGGACTCTCAAACCACTCTCGACCGGTCTCGGCAAGAGCCTCCAGCGACTCGGCAATGCCTTGACGGTCGCGTAGGTCGCGACGGATCGGAAGGCTCTCCAAGTGCAAGGACCGAGCGGTCCGATACTCTCCTTGCGCTAGGGCGACCGCCGCAAGGTTGTTGAGCGAACCGGCGATGCCCTGAGCGTCTCCAAATTCACGTCGCAGTTGCAAACTCTCCGCAAGAAGCGATTTGGCGGCCTCAAAGTCACCCTGCCGATAGGCGACCGATCCCAGGTTGTTTAGCGACGCGGAAATCTGCGGCCGATCCTCGAGTTCCCGGCGTATGGCGAGCGCTTCGCCGTAGAGCCTCCGGCAGTCATCGTAATCTCCCTGCGCATAGGCGACCATTCCGAGATTGTTGAGCATCGAAGCGATGCCCGATCTCTTGTCCAGCTTGCGCGCGATCGAGAGACTTTCTTCGTACAACTTCTTGCTCTCGGTATAATTGCCCTGACGGAAGGCCAGCGTTCCGGCCGCATTGAGGGCGCCGGCCCGCCGCGACGTCGGTTCGGGGGCATTCGCCAGCGCTTGCAACTGCCGTGCCCGGCCTTCGGCCAGATAGCCCCGCACGCGCCAAAAATGTTCCAGCGCAATCACCAAGCGGAGACCCGATTCCGCGACTGTTACTTTCGTAGTTTTGGCAGCCTCGAATGACAAATTGTTGCTACAGCCGGTTAGCGCTTCGTTGCAGAATGACATCGCGGCGCGAAAGTTGTCGTGCTCCATCTCCAGACGGTTAAGCCACTCGACTTGGCGAGGGCTTCCCATCTCCGAATCTGCCTCCTCCGCCAATTCCAGGTAGTACGACAGGTGGCGCACATAGGTTGTATCGCGGCCGCCATCATCCTGCAACTGTTCGCTCATATACTCACGGATCGTTTCGAGCAAGCGATAGCGGTCTTCATTCGGTTGGTATCCGACCAGTGATTTCCCTACAAGGCTAGTCAACAGGTCTAGGACCTCCCATTCTCGGATCGAATCTCGGACGCAAATGGCTTCTGCCGCCTCGAGCGTCCACCCGCCGGAGAAGACCGACAAGCGTTGCATGAGAAGCTGCTCGCGCTCGGACAGAAGGTCATAACTCCAATCGATGCTGGCGCGCAGGGTTTGATGCCGAGGGATGCGTTCTCCATGTGGCACGGTCCGTGTGCCGAGCAGCAGGCGGAAGCGTTGATTAAGGCGCTCAGCAATCTTATCGACCGGCATAGCATTAACGCGGGCCGCTGCAAGCTC
>JBGPOG010000280.1:0-6259 GCA_041487935.1 Chthonomonadia bacterium
GAACCGTCGGCAATACCGTCATCCCGAACCGTCGGCAATACCGTCATCCCGAACCGTCGGCAATACCGTCATCCCGAACCGTCGGCAATACCGTCATCCCGAACCGTTGTTGTGAGGGACCTGCTTTTGACGTTTGTCCTTAGGAGCAATTGATGCTGCCGGCAACAGGTTGCACGTAATGACAAAACGCAGCATTTCCGTCATCCCGAACCGTCGGCAATACCGTCATCCCGAACCTTCGGCAATTCCGTCATCCCGAACCGCTGTTGTGAGGGACCTGCTTTTGGCGTTTGTCCTTAGGAGGTGCCTTTGTGAGCAATCTGGCCAGACGGCCACCCGTAAGGGTGTTTTTTGCCTCGCATTGTAAGGACGAGCTGGAGGGACTACATTAGCCACGTTCCTGAAGAAAATCATCGATTCCTGCAGCAGTCTATTCGAACAGACGCGGTCTGAACACGCGGCCTGTAGGGATTTGTGCGCTGTCTTGTCGAATGGAGAGTTTGAAGGCACAACAAGCTTGGAATTCATTCCTGATGGAGGATCGGCGATATGCAGGTTAGGCGCATCGGGCTGCCTGGGACGTTTTTCGGGCGAATGTTTGGCCGTACAATTCCATTTGCTACAGCGATCTTGGCGATGCCGCATGTCGTTAGCGCTCAGTACGGCGCTACGAATGGCGAATGGCGCGCCTATGGAGGCGACAAGGGAGGGACGCGCTACTCTCCGCTCACGCAGATCGACGCAACAAATGTCAAGAATTTGAAGCTGGCATGGAAGTGGGAGCCGCCGGATAACGAGATCGTCCGTAAGCACTCCGACGTGCGTCCCGGGCCCAACGAAGCGACACCGTTGATGGTAAGCGGGGTGTTGTACCAGAGCACGTCACTCAATCATGTCGCGGCCATCGGCGCGCGCACGGGAAAGACGATTTGGGTTCACAATCCAAATTCCCCAGGTGGCGCGCATCGCGGCGTAGCTTACTGGGAGAAGGGGAAGGATCGGCGAATTGTCTTCGGAACGGGCGACGGCTATCTCATCGAGCTTAACGCAGACACCGGCAAGCCGATTTCATCGTTCGGAATGAAAGGCCGGGTGGATCTTACGAAGGGACTGCGGCGCTGGGTGAATAGAAGCCTCATCCACCAAACTTCACCGCCGATTGTCGTTGGGGACGTGGTTGTTGCCGGTGGAGGCATCGACGACTTCCAGGATCGTAAAGAGATGCCGCCGGGAGACATCCGCGGGTTCGACGTGAGAACGGGAAAGCAGCTTTGGGTGTTCCAGACCATACCGCAGCCCGGCGAGTTCGGCAACGATACCTGGCAGAACGACTCTTGGAAATACACGGGCGCCGCCAACGCGTGGAGCTGCATCAGCGCCGACCCGGAGCTGGGATACGTCTATTTGCCGCTTGGAACGCCCAACAACGACTGGTACGGCGCTCACCGCCCCGGCAGCGGGCTGTTCGGGGAGAGCCTCGTATGCCTTAATGCCAGGACAGGAGAGCGAGTCTGGCACTTTCAGCTCGTGCACCATGGATTGTGGGATTACGACCTGCCGTGCGCCCCTAACCTCCTCGACGTAACGATCGGCGGCAAAAAGGTTAAAGCGATTGCCCAGTGTACGAAGCAGGCGTTCTGCTTTGTCTTCGATCGAGTGACTGGCAAGCCGCTCTGGCCAATCGAGGAACGGCCGGCGCCTGCCACGACGATGCCGAACGACAAAGCCTGGCCGACACAGCCGTTCCCAACCAAGCCCGCGGCGTTCGATCTACAGGGGGCGATCGAACAAAACCTGATCGATTTTACGCCAGAGCTGAAGCAAGAAGCGATGGAGATTCTCGAAAAATACAACCATGGGCCACTCTACACTCCCCCGAACACGAGGCCCAGCATCGAGATGCCGGGGTGGGTTGGGGGAGCGAGCTGGGCGGGAGCCGCGGTGGATCCGGAAACGGGCACCCTGTTTGTGCCATCGATCAACAATCCGATGTGGCTGAAGTTGATCAAGCCCGCCTCGCAGTTCGCTACGGTCGATTATATGATCGGCGAGAGCGGCGACCATATAGACGGTCCGCAGGGATTACCGCTCTTCAAGCCGCCATGGGGACGAATAACAGCGATCGACCTGAATGCAGGCAACAACCGATGGATGGCGCCGCACGGGGCGGGACCGAAGGACCATCCGGCGATCAAGCATCTAAACCTGCCGGACCAGGGCATTCCGCGTCGCGGCTATTGCCTGGTTACCAAGACGCTGCTGATTACACTGCAGGAAGGGTCCTGGTTCAACACCGAGCCGCCGAAATACCCGGCATTACTCCGAGCGTTCGACAAGGCGACCGGCAAGCTGCTGGCTGAGGTTTCGGTGCCGTCCCACGCAACAGGCGCGCCCATCACCTACATGGCCGAAGGCAAGCAATATATTGCCTATCCGACCGGTGGGGGCTACGAGCCTGCAAGCCTGATTGCGCTATGCCTGCCGTGACGAATGATCGATCCGCTTATTCCGTTGCCGCGGCTCATCGCTGGCTTCATATCCGAGCTTCTGCAAGCGGTGCGCCACCTGGTTGGCGAAGGATCTTAGTTCAGGATCGTGCCTGAACGCATATGCTCGCTGAGGATTACTCTGGGCGGCCACTTTAGCGATCTCTGCTTCCGTTACCGGCACGCTGCAGAATGACGCAACTCGGTCCAGATGCGTAACGGGATCTGCCAGTAGATCCTCGTAACCGATGTCCAAAGCCTGGCTGCCCAGCGCCTCGACGTGAGCGCGTCCCTGGCGCGTGTACTCCTCCCAAAGTGTAAAGCATCCGTCCAGCGTGGCTGTGCGTGAATTGAAAGTAAACCCCGAGCGTATGGGGCGAAAGTTGTACAGAATTCGTCGACGGTTGAACATCTTTCGCACCTGTCTAATCAGTTCGACGGGAGGATTCCACGCGGCCTGTAGGCTCCGCGCAACGTCTACGCCGTGACGGTGGATGTGGACAACCCTAGCATTCGGGAACATGTCCATCCAGAGCGGCAGGGTAAATGTATTTCGAGGGTCTTTCCACCCCCACGGATGTTGGAGCCCCTTTGATCGCCGGAATTGCAGATGGCGCTCCCAACCGAAGAAGCGATTCGCCCTTGGACTGCGCAGACTGAGATTTAGATATTCCGGCAAGACCTCACGGATATCCGGGCGGGCGATCAAATACTTTAAGGGTGCAGGATTGTCCCAGTGCGCTCCGGCAGTCTGGAGGACCCAGTTGTTCAACTCGATGAAGAACTTCGATTCGTGGTGCTCTTCATCTAAATCGCGGCCGACGAATACTCCCATCTGGTCCAGCATTCTGACAAGTAAGGATGTCCCCGAACGATGCATGCCGATGACAATGATAGGATCCGTGAAGAGGGCTTCTCCATGTTGCAATTTACCGGCCTTTCTATTACGCGTATTCCAGGCGCTGTCAATGCTGGAGGAACTTTGGCTCAAGAGCGCGCCTATTCACATTGACCGGCCAGTTTTCGCGGAGGTGACATGTGAGAATTACGCGTAATTAGCATTTCGCAGGAGATTACGCGAGCCACGGCGTAAGACCGAGGAGAATGTAGGAAAGTTCCAAAGTGAATTCAAGGAGGAAACGATGAAGCGTTTCGGATCTGTGTTTGCCTTCTGGGGAATGTTGCTGGTTTCGGCGATATCGCTAGCCCAGGGACCTGCGGATTTCACGCGCCAGGAGGATGTGATCTACGGCCGCAAGTACGGCGTCGCGCTGACAATGGATGTCTTCACGCCAAAGCAGAGCGCCAACGGAATCGGGCTCGTGTTCGTGGTCAGCGGGGGATGGTTCTCATCACATGACAACATTAGTCCGGGGTTCGTCGCGGAGCCGCTCAAGCGCGGATACACGGTTTTTGCCGTGTGCCACGGGAGCCAGCCGAAGTTTACAATTCCGGAAGTCTTGCAGGATATGCACCGGGCGCTGCGCTACATTCGGTTTCACGCGAAAGATTACAAGGTCGACCCCGATCGGATCGGGATTACGGGCGCCTCCGCTGGTGGCCATCTGTCCCTGATGCAGGGAACAGCGGGGAAGGTGGGCGATTCGAACGCCAAAGATCCGGTGGACCGGCTATCGAGCCGGGTGCAAGCGGTTGCGTGCTTTTTTCCGCCAACCGACTTCCTCAATTACGGCAAGCCGGGGGAGCGCGCGTCTGGAGACGGTGTATTAAAAGGGTTCAGGCCGCCATTCGATTTTCAGGCTATGAGCAAAGTAACCGGCCGGTTCGAGCGCATCACCGATGACGAGAAGTTTGATGATATCGTCAAACAGATATCGCCAATCAACCATATTAGCGCAGATACGCCACCTACCCTGATCATTCATGGGGACGCCGACACTCTCGTGCCGATCCAGCAGGCTCAGACGTTCATTGAAAAGTTGAAAGCGGCCGGCGTGCCGTGCGAGCTCGTCGTCAAGCCCGGCAAATCTCACGGCTGGCCCACTCTGGTCAGCGAGGACATGAAGACAATCACGGATTGGTTCGATAAATACCTTAAGAAATAGGCATCTCGTACTCGTCGCCGTGCTCGTTATCGGATTATGACAGTCGAGTACGAGTACGATAGTCCGCGAGGAATAGCATGGTAAAACCACTCAACATCGGCATCGTCGGCTACGGATTTATGGGCCGAGCTCACTCGAATGCGTATCGAAAGGTGAACCAGTTCTTCGAGCTCGGATACCGGCCTGTGCTCAAAGCTGCCTGCGCGCGGAATGAAGCTAAGCTCCGCGCATTCGCGGAAAATTGGGGTTGGGAAAGCGTGGAGACCGACTGGCGGCGGCTGATCGAGCGAACGGACATCGACGCGATCGATATCTGCAGCCCCAATAACTCTCACTGTGAAATCGCGCTCGCGGCGGCGCCGGCCGGGAAAATGGTCCTTTGCGAGAAGCCGCTCGCAATGAACGGCGCCGAAGCCCGTGTGATGGCTGAGGCGATTGAAACGGCCGGCGTCCCGAACATGGTTTGGTTTAACTACCGGCGCGTGCCTGCCATTGCGCTCGCAAGGCAAGTGGTTGAGGAAGGGCGTATCGGCCGTCCATTCCACTATCGCGCGCAGTATCTTCAGGACTGGACCATCAGCCCGGACCTGCCTATGGGTGGCCAAGCGCTATGGCGGCTTGATGCGGAAGTGGCCGGAGCCGGCGTAAGCGGCGACCTGGTGTCACATTCGGTCGACACGGCAATTTGGCTGAATGGACCGATCACGCAAGTCAGCGGGATGACGGAGGTATTCGTCAAGGAACGCGCAATGCAGGACGACCCATCCCAGCGGAAAGCCGTGACTATCGATGATGCCTGCCAGTTCATGTGCCGCTTCGCAAACGGCTCGCTTGGACTCTTTGAATCCACGCGCTACGCGCGCGGCCGCAAGAATTACAACACCTTCGAGCTGAACGGCGAGAATGCGAGCGTCTATTTCGACCTGGAAGACCCCCACCGCCTCCAGTATTACGACCACGCCGACCCCGATCACCTCCACGGATGGCGCTCGATCCACGTGACCAACTTCGAGCACCCTTACATGAAGAACTGGTGGGTGCCCGGCTGCACGATCGGTTACGAGCACACGTTCATCAACGCGCTGGCGGATTTCTTGAAGGGGTTAGAAACCGGAGTGCCCGCTCAGCCGACGTTCCGGGACGCGCTGCAAACTCAGTTGGTGCTTGATGCGGTGCTACAGTCCGCGAAGACTGGACTTTGGGTGGATGTCCAGCTCTGACCGCCAGACGAAGCGAAATGCTCTGTTGCGCGTGATCCGAGTTTACGAACATGAGTTACGGAACCTCGCGTACGAAGAAGCGGTCGTCCTCGACTCTACCGGTAGGGAGATCCTGAGAAAGCGAGCTGAGTTTGGAAGACCATTCGAGCTGACTTTCGGTGCCGAAGAATTGGAGATGATACGCGGATCGGATGGTTCAATTTTCACGCACAATCACCCACGTTGCTGGCAATTTGAACGCGACGATCCGCGTCATAAAGGTCAGTCGTTCTCGTTGGAGGACATACAATTGGCCTGCAGGGCTGAGCTTTCCGAGATTCGTGCCGTCGGCCCTGAATATCGGTTCACGATGAGGCTAAGTAAGGGGCGATTTCAGCAGTCTGATGAAGAAGCAGTGTGCCGATCGTATGCATTTGAAGCATCGAGCGTCGATCGGGAGTTGGTAATCGAAGTATTGAGCGGGGAGCTTATGCCGGCAGATTATTCA
>JBGPOG010000281.1:0-6166 GCA_041487935.1 Chthonomonadia bacterium
GAGTATAATGAATTGTCCCGAAATCTAGTGCAGTGTCTCCGACTCGTCCTTACAGTGCGAGGCAAAAAACAGATTCCTCACAAAAGCGGTTCGGAATGACGCTCTTGCCGCTTTGTCGTCGTTGTAATGACATTCCTGAGACACTACACCAGAACGCCGTCTCGGCTGCGTTGATGACCATTTCCAGTATGGTTCTGAAAAGACAACTGCAAGGAACCGAATTTCACAATGACCCTGATGGATACGGAAAATTCTGAAATCCCCACCCTCCATGAGATGCTCGCCCTTCGCAACCGGCAGATCACTGCGGTTCACCAGATAAGCCGGGTCTTGTCTTCGTCGCTCGACCTCGACGATCGTTTGCGCGATATCTTGAAGACCTCGATGCAGGCGGTCGATGCGGACGCCGGCACGGTCTACCTCTACCGGCCGGCCGATGACAAACTTGTCTTCCGGTTGGTTATCGGCGAGAAGTCCGAGGAGCTAACGGGCAGGGTGATGCCGGCAGATGCCGGGGTCGCGGGCGCCGTTTTTCAGAGCGGTGAATCCAGAATTGCGGCGGACGCCCGCTCAACGGGCGAGCATGACCGTACGATCGGGGAATCCGTGGGGTTCGATACAAAGAATATTATCGCGGTTCCTCTCAAATACCAGGCCGGGCGCCCGGTTGGCGTGATGCAGGTGCTCAATAAGCGAAGCGGCGCATTCGACAGCAACGACCTGGAAGTGCTCGAAATTGTTGCCGCGGTTGCCGCGACTGCGATCGAGAATGCCCAGCTTCATCGCGACGCCCAGCTTTCCGCGGTCGCCCATGCGGTTGGCGACTTGAGCCACGACATCAAAAACAAAGTCACGCCTATCTCTCTCTCTGTAGACACGCTGGCGCCACTTATGGACGATATGTTTGCCGACCTTGACCGGCTGTCCGCCGAATTAGACGGTGCGGCTGGGGACTCACTTCGCCTCGCCACGGAGGTCGTGCGGGAATTTGCTCCGGAGAGCTTCAAGATCATTCAGGACCAGGTTCTGGAGATACAGGAGTTCACGAAACTTATTGCCGACACGGTCAAGGGCATCGTCAGCGAGCCACTTCTCGAACCTCACGATCTGAACCATATTGTCATGCGCCAACTCGATGCGCTGGAGCCGGTCGCGAAAAACCAGGGAGCCCTGATTATTAGAGAGCTTAATGACGTCCCGGCTGCCAAGTTCGATCGCTTCTCAGTCGAGCGCGCAATTTACAACCTCGTTAACAACGCTATTCCCGAAACGCCTGCGGGAGGGAGTGTCACGGTAACGACTTCGCACTCTCTCGACGGGATCTTTCCAACCGGCAAATATCTGCAGATTCAGGTCGAAGACACGGGCCGGGGAATGCCCCAAGACGTATTGGATCGCATCTTGAGGGGCGATACAAAGAGCACGAAGCCTGGAGGCACCGGCCTGGGCACAAAGATCGTCTTCAACGCCGTAGCCGCGCACCACGGGGTTCTCGAGGGCGAGAGTTGGGAAGGGCAGGGAACGACATTCAGGATCAAGCTGCCGCTGCTGATTGCAGCTACCGCTGAGAAACAAGATCGCGCAGCTTCTCATCGTTCGTCACCGTGATTCGATAGGCCGGGCTGACCGATATCAGTTCTCCCTCCCGAAGCTGGACGAAAACCTGATTAACCCGCTCGCGAGACGCGCCCACCAGTCCCGCGATATCGCTCTGCGTAAGGCGCATTGGAATGGTCACTCCCTCATTCACGCGAACTCCATAGAGATCTGCGAACGCCAGAATTTGGCGCGCCACCATGCCGTAGACGTCCAGGGTACACAGCGCCTGAATCTGCTCCGTCGAAAGCCGCAGGCGGCTGCTCAAAATCTTTAGCAAGTTCCTCGTGACCGTCGGATTGGTATCCACGAGGTCGTTAAAAGTGTTCCGGTCTAGCCAAAGGAGCGTCGATTGCTCTTGCGTGAGCACGTCCGCCGAACGCCCGATACTGTCGATCACGCTCAATTCCCCAACGAGCGCGCCGGCGCCGAGGATGGCGATAATCACTTCTTTGCCGTCTGCCTGGTCAACTTTGATCTTAACCGTGCCGTTCAAAATGATGTAAACCGCTTCGCCAGGAGTTTCGGCGGTAATCACATTTGCACCGGCTTGAAATGTGTGCTTGCGAAGTCGCTGATTGATGTGCTCGAGTGTAGGGACGTCAACGCCGGAAAAAAAGGGGATATTGGCAAGCGTGCGAGCATCCTGGACGCCAGGCATATTTTCCTCCTTCGGCATAGCGACTTATGAATAAAATCGAAGTTATTCGCTGGAGCGGCTCACGGTAATGCTATTATAGGTTTGTCTAACGTACAGAGTCAAGGAGTCTATCGACAACCCGGCGAACATGTCTCCCGATGCGAGTTTCGGTCGTCTTGATTCTCGAAGAATTTCCGTCTACTTTTGCGTATGAGTATTTGTTTAGAGGTGCGCGATCAGACGCGGTAAATAGATAACGGCCAGCACGACACGATTGGAGGAAATACATGGGATTTCGAAAGGCCGCCACGTTAATTGCTATGGGTGTGGTGGCGGGCGGAATCGCCCTCTTGCCGGGTAAAACGCTTTCTGCCGGTCCGACTCCAGGTCCGGAGTTGGCGGCCGTCGATAAGGCGATTATCGATTGGAAGCTTCAAGACGTGACCCACGATCGCAAGGAAGGCGAGAAAGAAAGCGCGGCGATGGTGGATCTCGCCACCTATCGAGGAAGAAAGAACGTCGTTCTCTTCTTCATGAGCGAAAAGTGCGGCACTACCTGGAAGTATGAAAAGCGAGTCGGCGCGATGCTAAAGCAAGCGCCCAAGCAGGACGTGGTTTGGCTAGGGGTTAAGAGCAGCGCTCTGGATACCCCGGAGAGTATTCGCAAGTACGCCGAGTTCCGCCACTTCGATATGCCCGTTCTCGACGACGCGCGCAACCGGATGGCGAACTACTTCAAGACCCGTGTGACTCCGACTTTCATTGTCATCGACAAAAAGGGCGTGATGCGTTACATTGGCTCGTTCGATGACAATCCGGCGGAAGAAACCGCCAATAAGCACTATCTTCCTGACGCGGTGTCCGCTGTTGTCTCCGGGAAGGAAGTGCCGGTCAAAAAGACCACGCCATTTGGCTGAGGCATGGCACTGGCCGGCTAGTCTAGCCGGCGATAGTTTATCAAGAGCCATTATGAACACGATGAACTCGAGGATCCGGACGAGAGCCGATCTTCATGAATCATGTCCATAATGGCTATGATGGTCATTATTCAAGGTAATTGCAAAAGGTCGGAGAAGCGGGGACGTTAGACTTTAAGCAATGGCTATGATGGTCATTATTCAAGGTAATTGCAAAAGGTCGGAGAAGCGGAGGACGTTAGACTTTAAGCAATGGCTATGATGGTCATTATTCAAGGTAATTGCAAAGGTCTGTGCATTGTCATCCCGAGCATTTTACCGCGCCTAACGCGGCGTTGAGCGTAAGAAACTGTCACAGCCCCCGTCATCCCTGTAGGGATCTGTTTTTGAATTTGCAAGTTGACATTCGTGCACTAAACGGTGACGTCTCTTAAGAGGTACGAGGGATCTGTTTTTGAGCGCGATTTTCGTTAATATCTGTCTGTGAAAAGCAGATCCCTCGTACCTCGGGATGACGCCTTTCTCGATTCATAACTGATTTGCAGTTAGCTAACTCATTTCGCAATTTGAAATCACCTCGATACGTGTTTCTTGCGGCTTTGTTCATACCCGCGACAGTTCTTTTTGTCCGGTCACTCGGCCGGTCTTCTCCTACTGAGGAGCTGGATCGTTCTCCGTACGACCTCGCCGTCTCCCGCGACGGCCGTTTTGCGGTGACGGCAAACGGCACCTCCGATACAGTTTCCCTGGTCGATTTGGTGACCGGCAAGGTCTCGGCCGAAACACGCGTTGGCAAGCGGCCATTCGCGATCGCCTTCACACCTGACGGGCGCCGGGCCCTCGTCACGAACTGGCTGTCCGATTCCGTCACGGTTCTTGCGGTAACGCCAGATTCGCTGATCGCGACTGCTACCATGCCCGTGGGCGATGAGCCTCGCGGAATTTCCGTCTCGCCCAATGGCGCGAACGCTTATGTTGCGCTCGCAGGGGAGAATTCGGTCCTCGAGATCGACCTTCGTAGTCTAAAGGCCAAGCGCAAGTTTGAGGCGGGAATCGAACCCTGGCACGTGGCCATAACAGCGAATGGCGGCAAACTCGTTGTCGGGAACGCCCGTTCCCAGGACGTATCCGTGATCGATCTCTCGAGCGGAAGCGTCAAAGATACCGTCCGCTTAAGAGGGCACAACGTACGACATATCGCGATTGCGCCAGACGGGGATTGGGCGTACGTCCCAAACATCGCCGAGCGCGGCCGCCCGGCCACGAGGGAGAACATCGATCTCGGCTGGGTGATCGGCAACCGTTTGAACCGAGTGCCGCTCAAGGAGGAGGGCCCGCGCGAGGCCATCGCGATGGATCCTCGCGGGAAGGCCGTGGCCGACGTCGATGGCATAGCGGTCAGCCCGGATGGCCAGACGATCGCGGTTACAGCGGCGGGAACACATGAGTTGTTGCTGTTTAGACAGCCGCTGCCGTTCGTCTCGTTCGGCGGACCGGATGACCATATCGACAAGGAACTGCTCGCCGATACGAAGCGATTCCGTCGGGTGGCACTGGGCGGGCGGCCTCTCGGCGTCACGTTCTTGCCGAGCGGCAAGGAGATCGCGGTTGCGAACTATCTCTCGAATGCGATACAGATCATTGACGTAGTTGGGGCGCGCGTCACCAAAACGATCCCTCTCGGCGGCCCCGCCGAGCCTTCTTTATCTCGAAAAGGCGAAGCGATCTTTAACGACGGGAACCGATGTTTCAATCAGTGGTATTCCTGCAACACCTGCCATGTCGAAGGGCACACGAACGGATCGAACTTCGACACCTTTAACGACGGCAGTTATGGAACGCCGAAGAAGACGCTTAGCTTGCGCGGCGTGACCCGGACCGGTCCATGGACCTGGCACGGGTGGCAAACCGATCTCAGGAAGCTCGTGCATGACTCGATGGCCAAGACGATGCAGGGTCCGGAGCCGGCGGACGCGGAGCTCGATGCGGTTCTCGCTTATCTTAAGACGATCGACTTTCGCCCCTTAAAACCGCGTACTGAGACTGCGAAGCGAGGAGAAACGGCATTCAAAGCAAAGGCCTGCGATTCCTGCCACCAACCTCCGGATTATACGAAGAACGGCGTCTTTACCGTGGGACTCGAATCCCCTGAAGACGTATACAAGGGCTTCAATCCCCCGTCTTTACGAGGTGTTGGGAGCCGTTCGCCTTTCCTGCACAATGGCTCCGCGTACTCTCTGGCAGAGTTGCTCACGAAATTCCACCGCCCTTCTCAACTTTCCAACAAACCCGACTGCACCGCGCAAGAGTTGGCCGATCTGGTTGCCTTTCTCAAGAGTCTATGAGGTAGCGATTTAGTCGCAGTTCCGGGAGTTGTGACTGTTCACGGTTAGCGAGTCTTAGCCTTACAGTTTAGTAGGGGTGAAGCATTCGGACCATCAGTTCGCGAGTTCGGAGCAATGTTTGTGCCCGAATGCTTCACCCCTCCGCGTCATCATTGAACTCTTATCAAGAGCTTTTGAAGTAGGGGAAATACTCCGCGTTGTCGAAATCATCAATCGAAGCAATTGAAAGGAGCTATGTCCGATGAACCAGCGACTTGCTATCGACGGAGGCTCGCCCTCGATTACGGAGCCGATCCCGTCCGCGAACGGCGGCCTTGGCGCAAGCTCCATCGACGACGAGGAGATCGAAGCCGTTACCTCTTGTCTGAGAAGCGGCAAGCTCTTCCGGTTCAATCCAACCAGCGAAGTACGCGCTTTCGAGCGCGAGTCTTCGGAGAGACTAGGCGTTAAACACGCGCTCATGGTAAATTCGGGAACGAGTGCGCTAACTTGCGGCTTGACCGGCCTCGGGATTGGTCCGGGAGATGAGGTCATTATCCCGGCTTACACGTATATCGCTACGGCGGCTGCCGTCGTGGCTGTTGGGGCGGTCCCGGTGATTGCCGAAATCGACGAATCCCTGGGACTCGATCCCGCCGGCTTCGAGGCCAAGATCACGCAGTACACAC
>JBGPOG010000282.1:0-6121 GCA_041487935.1 Chthonomonadia bacterium
CACTCGGAATGACGGCAAGGGTGGTCGGAATGACGGCAAGGGTGGTCGGAATGACGGCAAGGGTGGTCGGAACGACGGCGGAGGAAGTTGGAATGAGCGGCAAAGCGCTCCCCTCGCCCGGAATTGGGAGAGGGGTTAGGGGTGAGGCCCACGGCGCACAGAGCCTTTTGGCGCTCCAGGAATGCGCGATCCCGTTCAGAGAAGGCGGTTGAGGAGAGCAGCTTGTCGATAACCGCGGTCGCGCCGTTACGATCTCCCGAAGCGTAGATGCGGGCGGCTACCTGGTAGCGCGGGTCGGTTTGGATACTTATCCGCGCGGATGAGCGTCTGTTCGCCGAAGCCGGCATTTGCGCGGCAGCGGGCGGGGCTGCCGCGACGGGCGGGGCTGAGGTCTTGCAGCCGGATAGTGCGGCGATGCAGATCGGAAGGGGCGCAAGCAGCGCGCGCAACGTGGACATGGCATCTCCCCTCAAATCAAGCAAAACAAGTCTTCAAAACGCGTTATAAGGGAGGACATCATGGCCCGGCCTGCACGAGGACAGTATAGGAGCGGCCATATCGATTGTCAATACCAAAATTGGAAAATGGGGTGTCGTAAATATCACCGATGATGTGACTGAATCAATAGTGAGGAACTGGCGAAAACTCTGCAACAAGGGCGGAATAGATTTGCGGTGATTGGGATATATCCGTCTTGCGTTCCCATAAGGTCATTGACAGAGTTTAGTTCGAGTGCTATTCTTTATTCCGACTGCCCGGAGCCCTGACTGAAAGCAACCACCATGTCATCGATCGGAACACGAGCCACTGGCACATTTGTGCGCCTGATGACCTGCGACGACCTGCCGGCGGTCGCGGTGCTTCATTGCAGCGCGTTTCCAGGTCAGCTCTTGACATTGATCGGGCCGCGTCTCATCCGGCGATTTTACGGGCAATTCATCATACTTCCGGGCAGCTTCGCATTCGCAGCTTCGCGTGACGGCCTGCTGGTAGGGTTTGTCGCAGGATCGACCGACAAGAACGAACTTTTCAGGCGGTTTTACCGTTCCAATTTGCTGTGGATCGGACTGAAAGTGATCGTCTCGCCCGCCATCTGGTCCTTAATGTCTCGCAACGTTAGCGGGCGTCGATCGCACTTCAAGCGCCTCTTGCAAAGTCTTTCCCGAAAGAAATCCGAACACTCCGACGCTGAACAGACCGTCACAGACTCGCGAATTCCAAACAGGCTGATGTCAATTGCCGTCAGCGAACCGTGCAGAGGTCAAGGCATAGCGGAAGAGTTGGTCGATCGGTTCTGCAAACAACTATCGGATGAAGGCTTCGAGGAGGTCGGGCTTTCCGTTCTGGCAAAAAATGAGCGCGCCATCCGCTTCTACGAGAAGACCGGGTGGCTGAGGGAACTCACGACCGATACATCGATCTACTATTATAATCGAACGCGGCAGGGCTAATCGTTCCGCCTCGATCAAACAAGGTTAGAAGGCATGTGCGGGATATCGGGACTGTTCGCCACCGCGAACTGCGATGCGGAAGCGGGGCGCGACTTCGTAAATGAAATCGTTGCCAGCCAGCATTCGCGCGGCCCGGACCACCAAGCCGTCGAGCTGATCCCCGCTGGCCGCTCC
Organism: Chthonomonadia bacterium; assembly: GCA_041487935.1. GTDB lineage: Bacteria > Armatimonadota > Chthonomonadetes > Chthonomonadales > CAJBBX01 > JBGPOG01. The sequence goes on from JBGPOG010000282.1 coordinate 1,626, forward strand.
ACAGTCATTCTGGGCCACAACCGGCTGAGTATCATCGACTTATCGGCGGCGGCAAACCAGCCGATGTGGGATGCCGACCGAAGCCACTGCGTGATCTTCAACGGAGAGATCTACAACTATTTGGAGATCCGCGAGGACCTGGTATCGCTCGGCCACAGATTTGGCACCCAGAGCGACACGGAGGTCCTGCTCGAAGCCTTCAAGGAATGGGGCACATCGGCGTTCGAGCGGTTTAACGGAATGTTTGCCATTGCCCTGTATCGCGCCCGTGATGAACGGCTCTGGCTGGTGCGAGACCGCTTTGGCATTAAGCCGCTCTACTACCACCTAGACGATTCCACTTTGATCTTTGCTTCCACTGGCACTGTCATTGCCCGACGGTTGGGCTTGATGCCGGACTTGGAATATGTTGCGCGCGGCATCAAGATGTGGGTCTACGAAGACGACACCCAAATCTCGCACTATCGTGGCTTGAAATCGATGTTGCCTGCGCATTTTATGGAGGTAATTGCTCCCGACCCAGGCAACCCATTGAAGGCGCGGATCGAACCGTACTACAACCTTGCCGATCGTGTAGCCGAGCTTCAGGAGAAACTCGCGGTCATGCCCATTCCCAAGCTCATCGACGAAGTACTAGAACGGCTGGAATCGGCTGTGTCGCTACGCCTGCGCTCCGATGTGCCAATCGGTATTTCATTAAGCGGTGGTCTTGACTCGACAGCACTTTCGTCGATCGTATCGGCTAACCATTCAGAGGTTGTCGGGTTCACTTACGGCTCTCGTAACGAGCAACGCTCAGAAGGTCCACTTGTTGGTCAGGTCCAGGACAGGTTAGGAATCGAAGTGGAATACGTACAACCCGAGGGCTCGGCGATGGTATCTGCATTCTGGGATTGTTTGCGATCCCAGGATTCGCCTTTTGCCGGCTGCAGCATAGTAGCGCAGTACCTGGTATTTAAGGCCGCTCGAGCGCGCGGAGTCAAGGTGCTGATCGGGGGACAAGGTGGCGACGAACTGTTCATGGGCTATCATAAGTTCCAATTCTTCCGGCTGGCGGAACTGCGTCGTCAAGGGCGGCTTATCGATGCTTTGATATTCGCCTTGGGACTCTGCCCGATGGTTCTTTCTGAAGCAAGACGCGCATCCTTGTATGCTCAGGCGCTACGCCGCTATCGCGGCAACAAAGGCCTGCCGGTTTCACTTTGCCTTCCAGAACCCACTCCCTGCAGTATGCAGTATGACTCAAATCTGGAGCTTGTCCGGCGCCAGATGCTCGACGCAACCCGATTAAGTCTGCCTACGCTGCTTCGATACGAAGACCGCAACTCCATGGGGAACAGCGTGGAAAGCCGCCTGCCTTTTATGGACTTTAGAGTTGCAGAGCTAGGATTTGCGCTGCCTACCGCCGTTAAACTCAGGAACGGATATGGCAAGTGGATACTCAGACAAGCGATGAGCGGCCGATTGCCTGAGAGCATCCGGTCCGCCCGGTATAAGAGAGGCTTTAGTGCGAACGAGCCCGCATGGATTGCGGCCGGCTTAGGGACCGCCATTCGGGAGGCGCTCCGTGCCAACGTGCGCGATCTCCAGGACATCCTGCCGCTTGAATTGCAGATTGACACCCACTTCTCGGATGAGCGTCTTCGGGCGTATGGCAGTACGTTCTCAGAGGCGACTAGCCTGTTGTGGTTGGCTGGGCGACTATGAAGAGTATCGCGGCGACGTACGCAGTCGAATGTGATCAAGCATCCCGGAGTCCACTCGGTCGTACATTCTTTTGCTCAATCACTACGCCGTCGCGCTGTTGCATTGCGTGACAAATCGACCGTATTATCTTGCACGCGAGTGGGCTCGGTCAGGGCATGATGTGACCATCGTGAGGCAAATCCGTTGCATCGAACTACGGCGAAAGTATAGCATGGCACGGTTTATGCGAAGGCCCCTGCACATGTGGAATAGTCAGGCTTGCCGGCAGGAACGAGATGGCGGCAGTCAGAACGTTATGTACAGAACTGTAGGAATAAGGATATCTGAATGCTGAGTGACGTTGCGCCATTTACATATGGCGTCTATCGACGATTGCTACTTGAACTGCAAAGGCGAGAATATCGGTTTGAGTCGTTTCCCTGTGGACTCAAGTGTGAACGACTCGATGAGCCATTCGTGCTTCTTCGGCACGATATCGATTTCGACCTCGGCAAGGCGCTTGCAATGGCACAGATCGAAGCCGAGATGGACGTCCATGCCACATATTTTTTCCTGGTCCGCTCGATGCATTACAATCTTCTATCGCGCGAGGGAACTGCGCTTGTCAATCGGATCCTTGAGCTGGGCCAGCATTTTGGTCTCCACTTCGATTGTGCGGCTTATCCAGAGGGATTCGGGCGCGAAGCGTTGGCGGAGGCGTGCAGCCGGGAATGCAGACTGCTCGAGGAATGGTTCGGCCGCGACGTCGAGAGCGTTAGCTATCATCGGCCCAATAGTTTGGTACTATCGGCCGATCCCTTGTTGTCGGCGCCTCGACCACACACTTATATGGCGCGCTTCACGAGGGATATCTTTTACTGCTCCGACTCACGAGGGTACTGGCGCTTCGGCGACCCCTTGCAATCCAAAGCGATGGAGGTTCAAGCCCCGATTCATATTCTTATCCACCCGATTTGGTGGAATGACGAAGCAATCGATCCGTGCGATGCACTCAGCAGTTTTGTTGCGCGGATCTGCGAATCCATCGATCGTTCGGTCGCCGCTAATTGCATTGTATACCGGGACAAAGCATAATGCGGCCGCCTGGCAGTGATATCAATAAGAGAGTTGCAGTCCTCGGCTGTAAGCACACGACCAGGGATCTGATTATCGGGCTGGAAAGGCTCGACTACCGATTCGATCATTGCATAACAATCGGTCCAGAAACGGCCGAACGCCAACAGGTTGCAGGCTATATGGACCTTCGCCCGTTCTTGGATTCGCGACGAATCCCGTACACGATCGCAAGACAATACAGCTTGAATGACGACGGGGGTCGGGATCGCTTATTAAGTTTGGGGCTGGACATGCTTCTTGTAATGGGATGGCAGCGGCTCATCCCGGCATGGTGGCTCGAATCGCTCTCCATCGGCGCGTTCGGCATGCACGGATCCAGCAAGCCGCTTCCACACGGGCGCGGCCGCAGCCCTCTGAATTGGTCACTCATACAAGGCAAATCAGGCTTTTACACGCACCTGTTCCGTTATCGCGCGGGAGTAGACGACGGTGATATTGCCGGTGTACAGACATTCGATATCACTCCATGGGATACTTGCCTAACGCTGCATTTCAAGAACACAGTCGCCATGGTCCAGTTATGCGCGAAGCTTTTGCCCGGACTCCTGTCGGGAACAGCCAGATTGACACCGCAGCCGACGGAGGGAGCAACCTATTACCCGAAGCGTGCCGCAGAGGACGGCCTGATTATCTGGAACGGTTGCACGCATGATATCTACAACCTTGTCCGGGCTGTTACAACGCCGTTCCCAGGCGCCTTTACGTTTCTAAACGACGATTTCGACCGCAAGATTACGATATGGCATGCAGTTCCGTTCGATGCCAAGCTCGCATGGCCTCGCGCCGTGCCCGGTCAAATCGTTGAAGTATTCTACAATGGCTCGTTCGTTGTTAAGACGGGCGATACAACGCTTCTTGTTACTGAATCAGAGGGGCACGCGTTTTGCGATTCTGACGTTAGGAAACGTTTTGGAACAGCGGGATTGCATCCCAAGGTATGGGAGAACCTTCCCGAGTGAACATCCTGCTCATCAACCATTACGCGGGCTCAAACCGTCACGGAATGGAGTACCGACCGTACTACCTGGCTCGTGAATGGGTGCGACAGGGACACAATGTAACGATTGCCGCTGCGTCCTACTCTCATCTGCGCACGGAGAATCCTGCGACTGAAGGCCTCATTGAAACGGAGTGCATCGAAGGAATCACCTATCTCTGGTTGCCAACTCCGGCCTATTGCGGGAATGGGCTTCACCGGGCGTTCAACATATTCGCCTTCTTGCGGGCTCTCACGAAAAACAAGGAGCGACTGATCCGCGAATCGATGCCGGACGCCGTGATCGCGTCCTCAACTTATCCCCTCGATATGGTGGTTGCCCGCGGCATCGGAGACCGGACTGGAGCGCGAGTGGTCTACGAAGTCCATGACCTATGGCCTCTTACGCTGATCGAGTTGGGAGGCATGAAACGGTGGCATCCATTCATTCTCTTGATGCAATGGGCGGAAAATTACGCATATCGCCATGCGGACGCGGTCGTTTCAATGCTCAAATGCGCCGGCTTGCACATGCAGCAACACGGTATGGCCCTCGACAAGTTTGTTTATATTCCGAACGGAGTGGCCCTCGACGAATGGGATGTAAAACAAGCCCCTATTCCGGAACTACACGGTGCCATCCTTGATAGGCTGAGAGTGGAAAAGCAATTCATAGTCGGCTTCGCGGGCTCGTACG
>JBGPOG010000283.1:0-6109 GCA_041487935.1 Chthonomonadia bacterium
AGGATATCAGCGATCGTCTCGGGCTGCTGGTGGGCGATCTGTCCCTCTCTGGATTTGAGGAACAGCTCTCTGATGTCTGGCCGAGATGCGCTGACGGAGATGAACGGGCATTTCGCGTTACATCGGCATTTTGGAGGGTGATTCAGATGGGTGCGGCGGCTCGCGGTGCGCGCCTCATACTTCTAGATCTCGGGCCGAACCTTGGGGCAATTAACCGCGCCGCGCTGCTGGCCGCGGATTTCGTTGTCGTGCCGTTGTCTCCTGACCGCTATTCATTACAAGGGTTGAAAAACTTAGGTCCTACCCTGCGGAGGTGGCGATCCGGATGGAAAGATAGGCTAACCCGTCGGCCGTCAGGGGATCTCGCTCTCCCGGCTGGAACAATGACGCCGGCAGGTTACATCGTTCTGCAGCACGCCATACGTTTGGATCGGCCCGTGAGGGCCTATGACAAATGGATAGCACAAATCCCGGCAGTTTACCGTTGCGATGTTCTCGACCAACCTGCCGATTCGATAGTACGGTTGCAGGATGATCCGAATTGTCTCGCTTTGCTCAAGCATTATCGAAGTTTGATGCCGCTGGCCCAGGAAGCGCGGAAGCCGATGTTCTTCTTGAAGCCTGCGGATGGTGCAATCGGCGGCCATGCAAACGCAGCGAAGAGTGCGTACATGGATTTTGCACTGTTGGCGCGTAAGGTTGCGGAGCGAACTTCAGTTAATTTGGATGATTCTCTCGCTCTGCAACTTTGATACGGTTTTCAAACTGAGGTGATTATTTCAATGAAGCTCATTATCCAAGTCCTGATTGGCGCCGCCGTTCTAATTGGGGCGTTATGGCTGCTGAACGTGGTTGGGGCAATTGTCGGGCTTCTTTTCTGGCTCCTGATTGCCGGAGTAATCGGCGCAGCAATATACGGAACTGTCGCAGGCCGCTTGAAGGAACAGCGCGAGCTCAAGGGCCCTAACCGACGTGAGGAGCGTAAGCAGACAAAAGCGGTCGAAAAAGAGATCTCAAATCTTGAGGAGCGGCTTAAGAAGTAGCCGCAAGAAACTTCCCCTTCCCATTCCCCGTAACCTTTGGTATACTCAGGTTCACGATGCCCTCTGCTCCGCATCTATGATGCAAGGAATACACCATGCCCAAAGATCGCGACCGACGATTTGACGAACCGGAAGACGAAGACGACTCCGCGCAGTGGACTTTGCCGGAAACCCAGCTTCGCGCCCTTGGACTGCTCACAGAGATCATTCGCATGACGCCGCGCAACGATCCGCGGCTCGATCACCTCCTGCTCCTTCGCCATCAACTCGAAGTGGACGAGACACAGCTCGAAGAAGCGCAGAAGGTCATCGCCGAGTTCGAGGAAGCTTATACCAAGCTCACGTCTCCGGCAAACCGCATTGGTGTCTTCTTGAGCTATCTCGACGATCCCGACACGGTCCAAATCGCCCTCGGCGATCAGGAATATGTGGCCAACGTCGATCCGAAGCTATTCAAAGCAGAGGGGGAGAAGGGGAGAGGGGGAGAGGGGGAGACAGCAGGCAGGAGGCAGGAGGCAGGAGGCAGGAGGCAGGGCGCTGGCATAGATTTGGGTCCGGCTAGGCCAGGTGAAAGCGGTCAGATCGGCCGCCAACCACAATCCGGCAGTACGTTCAAGGTCGGCACGAGAGTAAAGGTCAACGAAGCGTTCACTGTTATTGGAGATCTGGGCTACCATCCCGGCGGGCCTCTTGTTAAGATCAGCGATATCATCGACGAAGGGCGTCTCCGCGTCTCAATGGACTCCCAGGGTACGCAATCCCGAATCATCTACCGGTCGGACGATTTGAAAGAAGCGAATCTCAAGCCGGGAGACGAGGTTCGGGTCGAGCCGAATTTCAAGGTGGCGCTGGAGCACTTCCCGGTCAAGGAGACCCGCGAGTACTTCTTGGAAGATGTTCCGGAGCTTCCCTGGAGCAAGATCGGCGGCCAGGAAGAGGCCATCGAAGTTATCAAAGACGCCATCGAGCTGCCGCTGCTGCACCCCGAGCTCTTTGCCAGGTTCGAGAAGCGCCCGTTGAAAGGCATCCTGCTATTTGGCCCTCCAGGGTGTGGCAAGACTCTCATCGGAAAGGCAACCGCTTACAACCTGACCTGCGAATACCGGGAGCGAACGCATAAGGACGTGAAGGAGTACTTCATGTCCATCAGCGGGCCCAAGATTCTGAACATGTGGCTCGGCGAGAGTGAGCGAATGGTCCGCGAAATCTTCGGGACCGCACGGGAGAAGGCTAAGGAGGGCTTCCTGGTCTTCCTCTTCATCGACGAAGCGGAGTCGATCCTGCGCACACGCTCGTCCGGCCGCTGGCTCAACATCAGCAACACGGTCGTGCCGCAATTCTGCGCCGAGATGGACGGGCTGATCGGATTGGAGAACGTCGTCGTGATGCTCACGTCGAACCGTCCGGATTACATCGACCCTGCGATTCTTCGACCGGAACGGATCGACCGAAAGGTAAAAATCGGCCGTCCGAACCGGCGCTCCGCGCGCGACATCCTGGCGATCTATCTCCACGAGAACATCCCTCTCGACCCGGCGCTCATTCGCGAGCACAAGGGCGATGTCTCTGGGGCCCGAGACGAGCTGATCGACCTTGCAATCGACAATCTCTGGCGGTCGAACGAGGAGACCGAATTCCTGGAGGTGTTCCTGCGCAGCGGTTCCACCGAGATCCTCCACTGGAAGGACCTGGTCAGCGGAGCGCTCATCAAGAGTTTCGTGGAACGTGCCAAGGACTTTGCCATCAAGCGGAGCATTGCCAACAAATCCGAGACTGAAGGGATTACGCTGGAGGACCTGCAAAAGGCGATCAAAGTCGAATACAAAGAAAACGAAATCTTTCCAAAGAGCGACTCCCAGGAGGATTGGCTCAAACTGCTGGATTACGACCCGGAGAACGTGGCAACGGTCCGGCCGATCAAGGCGAAGAAGCAGATGCCGGCGACTAGGCGGAATATCATCTGAGCGTGTGTTGGAAAGGCAGTTAGGTATCGACGCGTCGGAAAAAGAAATACAAGGCCGGGACAAAGTGCGGGCCATTTTCGGGGAGGCCGGCGAGCGCGTATTGGAGCGCGTCGCTGAGATCTGCCCGGACCTGGTTCGCTACGTTCATGAATTCGGATTCGGCGAGGTGTACAGCCGGCCCGGGTTGGATGCCAGGTCTCGGTCAATTGCGACGGTCGCCGCGTTGACAGCAATAAGCCATGCTCCAATTGAGCTCAAACCCCACATCCACGGCGCCCTCAACGTCGGCGTGACTCGCGAGGAGATCGTCGAGGTCATCCTCCAGATGGCGCTTTATGCAGGTATTCCCGCAGCCATGAACGCGATGCTCATCGCAGGCGAGGTATTCAAAGAGCGAGATTCTGCACCGGACGGAAACCGGTGAACTCGAGCCGAAGGAATCATACTCGCGATAATGCGGGACTCGAAGCCAGGCTGGCCGGGCTCGGACGTCCCGCTGTTTCTTGGTTTAACAGATGACCGGCATGCGAGGCCCTCGGGCATCAGCCCATGTGCATCTCCTTGTCACCCAACATAGTTTGAATGTAGCAAATCTGCCCTAAATGGTAGTTCGCGTTCCAGAACTGCCCCATCACGATCTCGGCCATCGAGCGGACCATGTTCTTACCGAACGGGAGAGTGATTTTGATGTCGAGGTCGGTATCCGGAAAGTCTCGAATCGTCGCGTAGAGTTGTTCCAGGTTTTGGCGCATAACGCGCTCGCACGCATCGACAGTTGTCCATTCCTTGCGAGCCGCCATAGCCTGCTCCATCATCTCGGGGTTGAAATCTGGAAATGACCTGGCCTGCAGAATCCCCGTGAACCACGAAGGCGACTGCGAACACTCCTGGAGAACCTCCAACGCGCTTCGGGCCTGGTCCATCGGCTTCCAGTCGAGCTTGTCGGCCGGCACGGCACGGGCGTTGACAATCAAGTCTTTACAAATACCTTCGGTCGCATCGATCGCGTAATCTTGGAACCGCATGATTGTGTCTCTCCTATGGAAGGGATAGGCCGGGCCAAGCGGTCCTTAACTACTTGAATGAAACGCCGGTTAAGCCAGGACCAACACAGTATACGATCTCGCGGGCATTTTTATCGTCATATTTGCGCCGGGTCTTGGCGGTTCCAGATTCTGAGGGACAACCTTATTCGGCGCGTCGAACGTATTCGCAGCCTTAAGGTCAGTGCCGGTGAGCGTCTGGGAGGACAAGACTTTGGTCGGCGGAGCGTCCCGCCAGGTGACCTTTAGCTCCCGTTCGTTCGCGAGGTCTCGATTCAGGGCGAGCAGGCAGGTTTCGCCTGACGCTTGATCGAACGTCGCGGCGACGTCTACGTACGGCACCGCGCCCATGTCGCGCACTTCGTAGGTCGGCGATTGCACGAGAAGGTCGAGAGCGCTGCCTTTCGAATGTTTGAGCGCCCAGGCGTAGGGGTAGTAGATGGTCTGGCGAAGAACGCTGGTCTCATTCGTCATCAACGGCGCGATGACGTTGACGAGTTGAGCCAGGCAGGCGACCTTCACGCGATCCGAATGCCGGATCAGGCTGTTGATTAACCCGCCGACGAGCAGCGCATCCTCCAGGTTGTAGACCTCTTCGAGCAGGTGTGGCGCTTCCTTCCTGCCGCCGTTGCCATTGGTTGCCCGGTACCACACGTTCCACTCGTCGAACGAGAGCCATAGCGTCTTGCGCGAGCGCAGCCGGCCCTTCACGGCATCGCAAATCGCAACGATCTCGTTGATTTGCTTCTCGAAGCTGCGGTTCATTGCGAGAAACTTCGAGCTGTCGCCCCCGGTATCGCCCGTATTATTGAAGTAGCGATGGAGCGAGATGCCGTCCACCTCGTTGTAGCATTCCTGCAGGACCTCCTGGTCCCAATGGAGGTAGGTCTGCATTCCGGGTCCGCTGGAACCGCATGCGATGAGTTGGATGTTCCGGTCCACCGTCCGCATCTGCCGGGCCGCGTCCTGCGCCTTTTTGCCGTATTCGACGGCCGTCATGTGGCCAATCTGCCAGGGACCGTCCATCTCGTTTCCCAGGCACCACCACTTGACGTTGTGGGCATGCTCCACGCCGTGCTTGCGGCGCAGATCGCTCCACTTCGTCCCTTTCTCCAAGTTGCAATATTCCACCAGGTTCGCCGCGTCTTCCGCGCCAGCGGTGCCGAAGTTCATCCCCATCAGCGGCTCGCACCCTACCAGCTTTGCCCATTCCATGAACTCGTTGGTGCCGAACTGGTTCGTCTCTATCGAGTTCCACGCGCGTTCCAACACGGTCGGGCGATCCTTCTTTGGGCCGACGCCGTCCAGCCAGTGGTACCCGGAAACGAAGTTACCCCCAGGATACCGGACGATCGGCACTCCCATTCCCCTAATCTCGTCCGCCACGTCCTTGCGGAATCCGCGTCCATCGGCCAGCTTGTTTCCCGGCTCGTAGACGCCCTCATAGATCGCCCTTCCCAGATGCTCCAGAAAGGAACCGAATATCCGCCTATCCAGCTCCGCTTTGCGGCGGGCGGGATCGATCAGCACGGTTGCCGGAGCTTGCTCAGGCGATTTCGAGTGGGCGCGGCGTCCGGAGGCGGCAGCGGGAACGGAGAGTGCAGCGCACGCAATCGCCGCATCGTGTAAAAACTGGCGTCGTTGGAGTCTGGACATGGACCGGGAGTTCCCCTTCAAGTTTGGAATTGGCTTTGTATGGCTCATTCAACCCGGCGAGAGATGTTTCCTGCCCCCGCGCGATGGGAGCGTGGCCATTTAGAAGGAGCACATGCGTGGTTACCCATTGCTTCGTGCCCTTGAATGCAATGGCAGACGCATGACGGTATTGCGTTGTGTGTGTGTTAATATTGCCATGCTTAGAGTGATAGGGCGAGACGGCCAGGATCGACGACCCGAGTCGACAATACCTGGGCAGTCCGTGCAAGACATACACGCCTAGCACGTATTAGGCAGAGTCTGTGGTCCGCTGCAACTCGTTCTTGCGTCTGGCCTTCGACGCAGGCGAATTTCGGTCAACTCGTTTCACTGTTGTACGATATGAAATGGAGGGTGCTTAATG
>JBGPOG010000284.1:0-6105 GCA_041487935.1 Chthonomonadia bacterium
GGGCAGGCGTCCAGGCAACGGGTGCAGGTGCCGCAGCTTCCTTCGGCAGGGCTGTCCGGAGGCAATGGAAGGTTGAGGATGATTTCACCGAGCAGAAACCAGGATCCTCGCTTCGAGTTGATGAGCATCGTGTTTTTGCCGAACCAGCCGATTCCCGCCTTCTGCGCGATTTCTCGTTCCAGCAGCGGGCCGGTGTCGACGTAGACCTTGCCTTCGGTCGGGACCGGGTAATTGGATGATTGGGAGTCGGATGTTGCGTCGTACTCGTACTCGTCGTCGGCCGTTGCCTTGCCAACATCCGAAACGCACGGGCGCCGCTCCTTGATAAACTCCAGCAGATCTCGCAGTCGCGGCGTCATGACGTCGTGGTAGTCGCCTCCGCGGGCGTAGCGGGCAAAGATGGCGCGCGAGGAATCATTGGTATCCGCATCGGATTCGGTATAGTAGTTCATGGCGACGACGACGATGCTCTTCGCGCCTGGCAGGACCAATTGCGGGTCGAGCCGGCGGTCGGGATCGTGGGCCATATAGCCCATTTCGCCGTGGTAGCCGCGCGCAAGCCAGTCACGAAACTCAGGCTTGAATGAAGACGGCTCCGCCGGAGCGATGCCGCAAAGGACGAAGCCGAGCTCTAGGGCCTTAGCCTTTATTAGGCTTGCCAGTTCCGCCAGAATTGTCATTTTGAATTAGCCGTTATGAACAGAATAAACATTATGGGTCAAGTGCCTGAATGCGAATCTATACTGTTCATTATGTTCATAACGGCTAACTTTTGCTTTTGACACAAGGGAGAGGCGATGATTCGTTCGATGGCGATTGCGTTTGCACTTTTCACCCCGATGCTGGCAATGTCGCTCGGACAGATTGGTCCGTTCGGCGGCGGAGCCAACGCGGTTCGCTTGTGGGCTGGGCGAGCGCCCGGTGCTGTGGCGGATGAACCGGCCGACATTCCGACCATTACTCCCTATCTCCCATCACCCGAAAAAGCGACCGGCGCGGCCATCGTCGTATGCCCCGGCGGCGGATACGGGTTTCTGGCCGATCACGAGGCCATCGCCCCTGGCAAGTGGCTGGCGGAGCGCGGAGTTGCGGCATTCGTCTTGAAGTACCGCCTCGCCCCGCGTTACCACTACCCCGCCATGCCGCGAGACGTAAGCCGTGCCATCCGGGTGGTACGGGCGCGAGCGGCCGAGTGGAAAGTCGACCCGAAGCGCATCGGCATCTGGGGATTCTCCGCAGGCGGACACCTGGCCTCAACCGGCGCGACGCATTTCGACGACGGCAAGCCGGATGCCGAGGACCCCATCGAGCGCGTCAGCTCCCGCCCGGACTGCGCCATCCTTTGCTACCCAGTTATCACGATGGACTCGTCGTTCACCCACATGGGCAGCCGCGTAAATCTTCTTGGAGACAATCCCGCGCCATCACTGGTAGAGCGGTTCAGCAACGAAAAGCAGGTGACCGCCAAAACGCCGCCAACTTTCATTTTCCACACCGCGGACGACGGCGCAGTTCCACTGAAGAACGCGCTTGAGTTCGCTGCCTCGTGCCGCAAGAATAACGTCCCTGTGGAGCTGCACGTCTACGAGCACGGCCCGCACGGAGTGGGCCTGGCGCAGAACGATCCTATCCTGGGCACGTGGACAGGTCACCTGGAAGCTTGGTTGAAACAGCACGGGTTTCTGAAGTAATCTAAACACGAAGAAACGAAGCGTTGAGATTTTCCATAAGTACAACGTTCCCTGGTTGAACTGCGAACACGCCCGAATCGATCGACTGGGTCTCCTTCGAGACAATCCGAGGTCCAGTTCCTTCTTCGTGTTTTCGTTTCTTCGTGTTTAAGTCCGGGCATTCAACCCGCAAACAAGCCACCCATTAACGGTTGATTTGGTTCCGCTTTCTCTATGGAAATGTCTTCCCCGAGATTTCCGGAGCTTAGCTGCAGCCCGGTCAGAAACCTCGACGGCTCGACGTTAGCGCCGTTCCAGTAATCGATCGACGAAATGGATAGGTAATCCCTTGCGCGCGTAGCCATCACGTAGGCGATGCGGCGCTCTTCCGCGATGGCGGTTTCGCTTCCGTCGCCAATGGCCTTCCGGTGCGGCAGCAGCTCCTCGCTCCATCCCGCGGCAAATACGTAGCGCCACTCCAGTCCTTTGGCCGCGTGGCCGGTGGATAGGACCACCGCATCCGGCTGCGACCGCTTCTTCGCTCGCTCCGATTTGCGTTTGGCCGTCTCCTCCCGAACCTTGCGCACAGCCGTGAGATAGGCATCGATCGTTGGATACCGAGCGGCGGCTTCTTCCATTCTCTGCAAGTTCTGGATCCGGTCGTTGTCGCGATCGTTCATCTCTTCCTGCCGCAGCCAGGCATCGAATTCCAGGGTTTTCCGAATCAGCTTTACCGCCTCTCCAGCGTTCCCTAAATCTGTTAACAGGCTATTCACGTGCTCCAGCTCGCGCTGCATCTGGCGGACCGTTCGGTGCGACTTCAGGTCCGGGGCATAGAAGTCCGGCAGAATCTCCCAGATCGACTTTCCCTTGAACTCGGCCGTCGTCCTCAAAGCCGAGCCGACCGAGCGCGACAGCTTGCGATTCGGCAGGTTCAGGAAGGACAGCAGCCATTCGTCCGAATACGACCGAAAGAACTCGAGATACGCGAGCATGCCGGCGATCTCTTTCCGTGAATAGAAATCGCCGTCTTCCCTTGCGATAAACGGAACCCCGCCGGCCGCGAAGTTGCGCTCGATTGCTTCGGCCTGGGCGTTAAGCCGGTAAAGCACCGCGATATCCCTGAAGCAGGCCCCTCGATCCGCCAGGCGTTTGATCTCCTCGGCAATCGTAATCGCTTCGTCTTCTACGTCCGCATATCGATTCCATCGCACCTCTGGACCGTCGGGCCGGGTTGAAACGAACTCGAGTGTTCGCCGCTCGAGATCCTGGCGGATGAGCGAAACGGCAAAACGGATAATGGAGGGTGTGGAGCGGAAGTTTTCGCGCAGCTCAAACACATGGCTCGTCGGATGCGAGGAGAATGCGCGAAACGTCTCAAGGTCCGCCCCGCGAAAGGCGTACAGAGTCTGGTCGGGGTCGCCGACGAGCATGACGTTGTGATGATCCTGGCCCAGCGCGAGCACGATTTGATACTGCGGTCTATTCATGTCCTGGCATTCGTCGACGATGACATGCGTGTATTTCGCCGCCCACTTCGCGCGCGACTCTTCTTTGCGCATGAGAGCCTGGACTTCGGTCAGGAAGTCGTCGAATTCCAGGAGGTTCTGCTGCGCCTTGGCCTTCTCGTACAGCTTCCATGCGCGGGCGAATTCGCGGTCCTCGTGCGACGAATCCGGCTTATAGGTGGCGGCGGTCTCACCGGTGTTCTTGAGAAAACCTGCGCGTGTCAAGAAGCCAACAACGCCTCCATCGAGCTCCATTGCGTGCGCCGCTTCAGCGAGGCCGCGACGGCGGTTCTCGTCTGTGAGGATGTCGAATTTCCGCCCCTCGGAACGGAGGATCGACAGGCAGAGCGCATGAACCGTGGTGACGTGGGCTGAACCTGGGATGGTCTTGGGTACGAGCTGCGAAATCCGCGTTTTCATCTCTTCAGTCGCGTCTTTGGTGAAGGTGGTTACCAGCGCCCGTGCGCCGCGCTCTGCAAGTCTCGCGGCCCGAAACGTTACAACGCGCGTCTTGCCGCTTCCGGGACCTGCGTAGCAAGCGGCAGGGCCGTCGCCATGGAGCGCCGCCTCACGTTGCCCGGGACTTAGCGAAGACCAACTTGCCAATTAACGAATCCTCTAACCGAACAGGAATTCATTTAACCGCAGAGGACGCAGAGGTCTGCGGAGGAACGACGTCGGAAACCGTGGAGGCCATGCTCCGTGAGACATGATCCTGGACGCGCGGCGCTCGACGTACCGGAAGCCGGCGAATCCTCTGCGTTCCTCTGGGGCCTCTGCGGTTAGAAACTCAAATCCCAAGGTGCTTCTTATGGAAGGCGATGGCTTCCTGCACGTGCTTGTCCCAATAAGCCCATTCATGCGTTCCAGGGAACTCTTCGTATTCGTGGGCGATGCCGAGGGACTTCAAGTGCTCGTTGAAGCTGCGGTTATCGTTTATTAGGAAGTCTTCCGTGCCGCAGTCGATGCGCAGGGCTGGAGCGTGCATCTGTTTCGCCAGGGCGAAGCAGTCGTCTGGCCCGTCGACATGGTTTTCGCCGAGGATTCGGCGCCATTCGGGAGTCTCTGGCCGAGCCGGGTCGAGCGGTTTGTGCGCCCAGGCCAGCGCGCCGGAATGGCTGTTGGCGGAGACGAAGATATCCGGGTGTTTGAGCGCCAGCTTCATCGCGCCGTATCCGCCCATCGATAGGCCGCCGATACACCGTCCGGCCCGCTCAGCCTTCGTTTGAAACGATCGGTCGATGAACCCGATGAGATCCTGAATCAGCGCCGATTCGAACTTCGGTCCTTCCTTTGCATCCGTGTAGAACCCTCGCTCGCCATCCGGCATCACAACCATCAGTGGAAGATTCGCCACGTACCGCTCGATGCTGGTGCGCCGCGTCCAGATGGTGTTGTCGTCGGAAAGGCCGTGAAGCAGGTAGTACACGGCATAAGGCGGTTTGTGATTCCCTTCCGGAAGGATGACGGTCGCAGCGGTCTGTTTGACCAGCGCATTGCTGAAAAAATGAAGCTCGCAAACGGCCATTAGTGTCCTCCAATGCGGGGTTTTCAACCGGTAGGATTGTGACACAAACGGTCCCAGAATCCGCCGCAGGGTCACACTGGCAGTTGCGGACGTAGGGATGAAGCATTCGGGCACTCACTTGTATAAGAATTGCAAACTGATCGTCCGAATGCTTCATCCCTACAATCCTGTAATAGCATAAGAACGAACAATCAAGGCGGGTTTGGCGAAAGTCCGCGCTTCCGAGTACAATAAAACCCAAGGCGGACCCGCCATCGTATATCGTCTATCGTCCATCGTCTCCGCGAACAGGTAATCGAATGTCAACCCAAACAACCATTCTCCCCGACCACCTCGGCCACTTCGGCCAATTCGGGGGGCGATTCGTTCCCGAGACGTTGATCCCGGCGCTCGACGAGTTGTCGGAGGTCTACGCTCGCGCCCAGGCCGATCCCGAATTCAAGCGCGAGCTGGAATACTATTTTCGAGACTACATCGGCCGCCCAACTCCGCTCTACTTCGCCGAACGACTCACCGAGAAGCTTGGCGGACCCAAAATCTACATCAAGCGCGAAGACCTTTGCCACACGGGCGCGCACAAGATCAACAATACGATCGGACAGATACTCCTTGCCAAGCGGATGAGCAAGCCGCGCATCATCGCGGAGACCGGCGCCGGACAGCACGGCGTGGCGACGGCGACGGCTTGCGCCCGGTTCGGCTACGATTGCGAAGTCTACATGGGCGAGGAAGATATCCACCGCCAGGCGCTCAACGTCTATCGGATGAAGCTTCTCGGCGCGAAAGTCACCTGCGTAACGAGCGGGACCCGGACGCTGAAAGACGCCACCAGCGAGGCTATCCGCGACTGGGTGACCAACGTCCGCACGACGCACTACATCATCGGCTCCGTGGTCGGGCCGCACCCCTATCCGATGATAGTTCGGGATTTCCAGTCCGTGATCGGACGCGAGTCGCGCGCGCAGATGATCGATCGCGAAGGCCGGCTGCCCGATTTCGTCATTGCGTGCGTGGGCGGCGGATCGAATGCGATGGGGATTTTCCACCCGTTCAGCCAGGACAGTTCAGTGAGATTGGTTGGGGTCGAGGCGGCCGGGCACGGAATAGACACCGATCTTCACTGTGCCACCCTTGGGGTCGGCCGGCCAGGCGTGCTCCACGGCAGCATGAGCTATCTTCTGCAGAACGAAGATGGCCAGATTGCGCCCTCGCACTCCATTTCAGCAGGCCTGGACTATCCCGGCGTCGGCCCGGAGCACGCATGGTTCAAGGACTCCGGCCGCGCGGAATATGTCTCCATAACCGATTCGGAAGCGATTGACGCGTTCGAAATGCTCAGCCACACCGAAGGACTGATCCCGGCGCTGGAGTCGGCCCATGCATTCGCGCACTTGAAGAA
>JBGPOG010000285.1:0-6087 GCA_041487935.1 Chthonomonadia bacterium
CAAAGTGTAAACCATGTCTCCGACCAACTGTAAACTATGTCTCCGGTCTATACAGGGATGACGGGGGCTGTGACAGTTTCTTACGCTCAACGCCGCGTTAGGCGCGGTAAAATGCTCGGAATGACGGCCAACGACCCTCTTTCCAACTGCATCGCCCCGCCATAATTCTGAACCGCACCCTCACCGTCAGCCATTGCAGGAAACGCCGCGGGAGAGACAGAACTCTAGCTCGCTGCGTATTGACTTGTGGAACGCTTCGAAATGCAAATCTACCAACAATTGCTGGCTCTGATTGAATCCGGCCAGCCGTGCGCTCTGGCGACACTTGTTTCGACTTCCGGAAGCAGCCCCCAGAATACGGGCGCGAAGGTTATCTTCCTGCCCGACGGACGCATGATCGGAACCATCGGCGGCGGGTGCATGGAAGTCGAGGCGCGGCGCATCGCGCTGGACTGCCTGCGCACGCGAGAATGCCGGCTGTTCGAGCTTTTGCTGGATGATGATTTCGGCTGGGACGACGGCCTGATCTGCGGGGGGCGAGTTCAGATCTTTATCGATCCTCAGCCGGATCGCTCGCTGTCGGTCTGGCAGGCAATTTCCTGTCTACAAGAGCACAGAGAGACCGCCGCGGTTTGCACAATCGTTCAAAGCGAAGACACCTCGGAAGGATTGTCGGTGTTGGCACGGCCGCTGCAAGACCTCGGACTCGAAGTGATTTCGCATGAGGATAACGACCCTTGGACTACGGATCGGATTATTCCACTATCCGAAGCAGTCAGTGAGACAATCGCGTGCGGTAACGCCCGCACAGTTGTTCTGGACGCCAACAGATCGGTCTACATCGAGCCAATACTGCCCCGCCCCACGGTTCTGATTGCGGGCGCAGGGCATGTTGGGGCTGCGGTCGGGCAGATCGCAGGGCTTTGCGGGTTCGAAGTCGTGATTGTGGACGACCGGCCCGCCTTCGCCAATAAAGAGCGGCTGCCGTTTGCAGACAAAATCGCGATAGAGAAGATTCCCAAATATGTCCGCGACTACCCCATCGACGACCAGACCTTCGTCGTCATCGTCACGCGAGGCCACCGAAACGACGCCAGCGTGCTGCGCGAGTGCATCCATTCGAACGCAAAATACATCGGCATGATCGGCTCGAAGCGGAAGATCGTGGTGATTTTCGAGGAGCTGCTGCGCGAAGGACTGGCGACCAAGGAAGAGCTTCGAAGAGTCCGGACTCCCATGGGCCTGACCATCGGCGACGTGGATGTCGGCGAGATTGCGGTTTCCATTATGGCGGAGGTTATCGCGGTGCGGAGGGGCGCGAATCTCGCGGACATCCGCCCAATGCAATATACGCCGCCCTTCCTTCGGGATTCCGATTGATTGCCAGTTGCTCGAAGTTACCAACGCTCGACATGTCCGTCCACATTACTGGACAATCTTTCACTCATCCCAGGAGAATGACCCATGAATAAGATTAGACTCTGTGTTATGCTCGCTTCGACCGTTGTTTTAGGGTCCGCCGGCGTGCTGTCGATGGCACAGCCGCCCGGCGGCCAAGGACGAGGACAGGGGAGGGGCCAAGGCGGAGGACAGGGGGGCGGATTCGGTCGCAGGGGCGGCGGGCCGTTGACGGTTGCCAGCGTTCCCGTAGAAGCGCTTGCCAAGCCGCTTTCGCTAACCGCCGATCAAAAGACCAAAATCACGGGGATTCAAGCCAAGTATCGTGAAGACATGCGGGCGCTCTTCCCGCAGGGCGGACGGGGGGGTCCGGGTGGCGGGCGCCCAGGCGGTGGACCCGGCGCCAATGCCAGGCCAGGCGGCGCTCCGGGCGGGCCCGGTGGCGGAGCGCCGGTCGGCGGTGTACGGCCCGGCGGCGGCAGAGGTTTTGGAGGTATGGATCCGGCGGTCATGGAGAAGATCCGCGGGTTGAGCCAGACGGCAACCGCCAGCATCGAAGGAGTGCTCAAATCTTCCCAGAAGGCCAAGCTTCCGGGCTTATTGAAGGAATTCCAGGCACTGCGCGAGGCAAGAATTCCGCTGGAGGTCGCGTCCGATCTCAAACTTACGCCGGATCAGGCCAAGAGGATTGAGGCCGTTTCCGACGAGCAGCAGAAGAAAATGCAGGCCATGTTTCAAGGCGCCGCCCGGGGCGGCGACCGAAATGCCATGAGGGCGAGTTTCCAGGCGATGCGGCAGGAGAATCAGCAAAAGATCGATGCCATTCTAACAGCCGACCAGAAGGCCGCGATAAAAAAATATGAAGACGCTCATCCTCGGCCGGGACGCGGGGGCGGTGGTCCGGGAGGCGGTCGGGGAGGACGCGGCGGAGGAGCTCCAGGGATATCTTGAGACCATCCGTCGATCGCCGACATTTACGTTGAATAGAGGATTGGAAGCGCAGCCGTAGAACAGGGACTCAAGTGTGATTCTGCGGCTCCGGCAAGCAGGTGCGGACGCCGATAATTTCACCCGAGGCGAAGGGCCCACACGGAATTCCGCTGATGGCCCATGCAAGAACGGGCGGCAAGTAGGTGGAAGAGGTGCTGAAATTCCTCGAAGGATTGAAGCAAGCGCCAAAGAATTCGCAGTCAACACTCTGCCGATCGGACTGGCGACGATTTGGGCGCACTCCCGCATGTGAGTGCGCCCCGTTGCGTCGGTCCAGCTTGATTGCTGCCTTGAAAGCTATTACCGTCGGCGACCGCGATCCCGATCGCGATAACGGTCACGATCTCGGTAACGGTCGTGATCCCGATCTTGATATCGGGTACGCTCGAAATCCCGATGGTGCTCCCGCTGGTCTCGGGAGATGTGAATTCGCAGGTCGTCGATCTGGATATCCAAACGCCGAAGCTCGCCCCAGTTTCTGCATCGGCGAGCTTCGTCTCTCCGGTATTCCAGGTCGCGCAACCGTCTTTCATCTCCACGGATGTCTCTGATGTCGCATTGAAGTTCTCGGCGGCCCCGATCGGTACGCCAATCGTCCGCGCGGGCCGCGCTTGATCCTGCCGGCCCTGAAAACAGTCCCATTAAGCCGAGCGCGGCCACCCATTTCATACGTGAATTCATTGTTCTTCTGCCTTTCGAATTGAGTTTTCCCGGCCAGGGCGCCCGTTCAATCTACTCAATATTACGAAGGCTGGGGATTGGCGTGACATATAGGCAGGCCGGCCAAACAATACGCCGTTTTGCGGAGGCATAACGCCGCGAATGTATCCAAGATGTCAATGAGGGCCATCTATCTTGTTGCAAATTTGAATTTACAGCGATCGTCATGGCGGGTGCAGAATGGAGGATAACACATGCGCAGCTTAATTCTAGTCGTGATTGTTGCCTGTTGCGTCCTGGCAATGTCTGCGAGCCAACAGTCGAGCTCATCGTTGGCCGCAGTTCCTGCCACCGGGCCGCCGGTATTGAAAGGCTTGAGTGGCGTGCTGGTTGTGGTAGAGGTCATCTATTCGGACGCCATGCGCGATGGGTTAACCACGGCTGGTATCCAAACAGTAGCTGAGGAGCGGTTGAAGGAAGCCGGTATTCGCACCCTAACCGAAAACGAGTGCCTTGCGACGCCCGGCAGGCCGTATCTGTATGTCCGGGTCGGAGCATTGAGGGGGCCGGACGGGCTCTATTCGTACGACATAGACCTGTCTCTCAATGAAGAAGTCTATCTTGCCAGAAACCGGTCGGTTAAGGTAAGCGGTGCAACTACCTGGACGACGACGGGAATGATCGGGCTAAGCGGAACGGTAAACCTGCCTCAGGTAAAAGACTCCGTCAAGGAGAACGTGGATAAGTTCTGCGCTGACTATACGGCCGCAAATACGAAGAATGGATCGGATTAGAAACCTAACTATCGGCGTCTCTTCTTATCCGCCGGAGATTGCGGGCGCGAAGTAGATGTCGGCGCTTTCGGCGACTTTGGTATCCAGGTTTGAGGAGACCTGTACGCTATTGGCGAAAACGGCCAGGCCTGGCCGGATGCGGGCTCCCTCTGTAATGCGTGCATTGATGCCGGGGAATAGGCCATCGAGCGCTTCGGCCAACTCACCAAGAGTAGCGCCGGAAACGTTGGCGGTAGATTCGCCGCCCGTTAAGCTGCGAAGCGGGGCTGGGATGTGGATGGTGGGCAAGATTGGCTCCGGGTGAACGTTGGAGTAATGGAGTGATGGAGTCCAGGGGTAGTGGTAAAGCAGCCAGCATTACTCCATTACTCCATTACTCCATTACTCCATTACTCCAGCGCACTCTTTGCTTGGATCGCGGCAAACACCTTCGGCGGCGACATCGGGAGCTCCGTCATTCGCACTCCGACCGCGTCGTAAATGGCATTCGCGATGGCGGCGGGCGGCGGGACAATCGGCACTTCGCCGACGCCTCGGACGCCGTAAGGATGGTCGGGATTTGGAACTTCGACGATGATCGTCTCGATCATCGGCACATCGAGCGCGGTCGGGGTTCGGTAGTCGAGCAGCGAGGCGTTCCGAAGCCGCCCAAGAGCGTCGTAGACATATTCCTCGTTCAGCGCCCAGCCGATGCCCTGGGCAACGCCGCCTTGCATCTGACCCTCGACGTAAGAAGGGTGGATCGCCTTGCCGGCGTCCTGAACGATTGTGTACCGAATGACATCGACTTTGCCGGTCTCGATGTCGACTTCAACATCCGCAATGTGCGCGCCGAAAGCGCCGCTCGTGTTTCGCGGCGAAACGGTTACAGATGAGACTATGTGCTGGCCCTTTTCGGAAAGCAGTTTGGCCGCCTCGACAAGGCTGGCGCTGTGCCCGTTTGATGCATAGCACGGGCCTTCGATCGTAACCGCTTCCGGTTCTACCTCCCAGATCTTTGAAAGCCGCTCAGCGACTTCCTTCTGCATTTGCTTGGCGAGATTGTGCGCGGCGATCCCCGTTCCGAATGTCACGCGGCTGCCCCCGGTCACGTCCGTGTAACCGACCGAATCCGTATCCACGACCTGCGGGCGGACCTGCTCGTAGTCCACGCCGAACGCTTCCGCGAACTGCATCGCGATGGATGCGCGGGTTCCGCCGATATCCGTCGAGCCTTCGAGCAGGGTTACGCTGCCGTCGGGATTCAAACGGCCGGTACACGAGGAGGTGCCATCCCAATTCATCCAATACCCGCTTGCAACGCCTCGGCCGCGTCGCGTCGCGGAGTTGGGTGAGTGGTGAGTGGTGAGTGGTGAGCGGTCGTCAGCCTCCTGCCGACTGCGGATCGCCGACTGCCAGTGCGGCGACGATTGCGCCGCCTGTGCGCACTCGACCGCGCCGATCCTTGTGTAGGGAGGTCCAAACGGACGCCAGTCGCCTTCCTTCGCTCCGTTTCGGATGCGAAACTCCAGCGGATCGATTTTGAGCGTTCGGCAGATTTCATCGATAACCGTTTCGCAGGCGAACTCAGACTGAGTTGCTCCCGGGGCACGGTAGGCGTTCGATTTGGGCTTGTTGACGACTACATCGTACCCGTCGATGCGAACGTTCTGCAGGCGATAGGGCGCGAAAACCGTCATGCATCCAGGTCCTAGCGGCGAACCCGGATACGCGCCTGCCTCATAAGCAAGATACGCCTGTGCGGCAGTGATGTTTCCTTCGCTGTCCGCGCCGATCTTGATGCGAATATAAGTCCCCGGCGTGGGCCCCGTGGCTTGCAGGACCTCGGTACGATCCATTGTGAGCTTGACCGGCCGGCCCGATTTGCGCGAGAGCACTGCCGCCACCGGCTCGAGGTAGACGGAGATTTTGCCCCCGAAACCGCCGCCGATCTCGGTGGGCACAACCTTAATCTGCGAGATTGGATGTTGAAGTATGCCGGCGACCTGCTCGCGCGCGGGAAAGGCCCCTTGCGTTGAGCACCAGATGGTCAACTGGCCGTCGCTTCGCCATTCGGCGACGGCAGCATGAGGCTCAATGTATCCCTGGTGCACTGTTTGCGTTGTGAATTCGCGCTCGACGATGACGGCAGCTTTCGCAAAGCCGCGTTCCAGGTCGCCTTCCTCCGCGATCAGGTGCTTGGCGATGTTGCTTGGTTTCTCGGATTTCTCTCCGGCGTTATCAGTCAAGAGATCGTCATGGAGCA
>JBGPOG010000286.1:0-6069 GCA_041487935.1 Chthonomonadia bacterium
TCGCCCCTACCGACAGACGGATTGATGTTAACCGAACGGTATTGGGGCTAAGGAACGGCTGAATTTTGAGCCACAGGTAGAATTTGCGGAAGGCGTACGACACTTTGCGAATTGGCTGCGGCAGGATATTGCCGTTAAGACAACCGCCGGAATACCCCCGGCGCTAGTCCCATAGACCCCAACGTCCGGGAGTATCACAACTCAATGGCAGAGCAATCTTCTTATTACGAACAGGCCGAGCTTTGGCGCGACGACTATCATCAATCTCCGGCCGAGGAACAGCGACGGCGTGAGACGATTGAATTGATCCCGGAAGATGTTGAGACGATTCTAGACGTTGGATGCGGGAACGGAGCTTTCTTGAATTCGCTGCCACCGCACTATCAGACCATGGGGATCGATTTCAGCGCAGAGGCGTTATCGCAAGTTCGGACGCGCACGATGCAGGGAGATATCCGCTCGCTTAATGTCGCTGATCACAGCTTCGATTTGGTCACCTGCTTGGAAGTCCTCGAGCACCTGACCCAAGATACCTTCAGAGCCGCCAGGGCAGAGATCGAGAGAACGGCGCGTAAATATATCCTCATCTCCGTGCCAAACCGGCAGCGTCTCGATCTCTTCCTCGTCCAGTGTCCTGCTTGCCTATGCCAGTTCAATCCAAGTTATCACTTCCGCAGCTTCGGACCGGACGATTTCAAGAATCTATTCCGTAAGTTCACCCTTGTGACAGTCCGAGAATCGGGTCCAATGGATGTGCGTGACAACCTTCCAGCTCCCGTTGCCGCCGCCTATCGCGTATTGCTTCGGCAGCCGCCGCCCCCGCTCGCAGTATGCCCGCAATGCGGTCATCAAGAGGGCCCGGAACCGCTCGCTGTAAGTGATGTGAAGGCCCGGATTTCACCTGGAAAACGCTCCTTCGTCCGCGTAGTTACGTCGCCCCTCAGAGTCACCGGGCGCCTGTTTTGGCGTCCATTGCGCTGCAGGCGTTGGCTCTTGGCGCTTTACAAAGCCGTGTGAGTCCCACACCCGATGTTCCCCGTTACGCGGTCACTTTCACGGCAACGGCGAATCTTATGATCACCAGCAAGGATACTCGAACGCCGGAGCAGGATGCCTTCGAGCCGCAGCGACCGAGCCACTCCAGCAGCGCCATTGCGCTCGCCTCGGGCAGGCTTGGCGCCGGCCTGCTCAGCCTGGTGTCCGCCATGGTATTGTCCAGGCTGCTCTCACAGCAGCAGTATGGTACTTATCAGCAGGTCTGGCTCGTGTACAACACCCTTCTGCCGTTCGTGCTCTTCGGACTTCCATCCAGCATCATTTATTACGTCCCGCAAGCCGATGCGCGCGGACAGAAAATGATCGTCGTCCAGACCTGGGCGCTGTTATTGGTTGCGGGTTTGGCCATCGGCGCAGCCGCGTACGCGCTATCAGGACCGCTGTCGGTGGGATTTCGAGGCAATGATCTCAGGGTTCTGTTGCGGGCGTTCTTCTTCTTCCCGATCTTCACCCTGCCACTCACGTTTGTGGACTCATTACTGGTGGCCATCGGGCGCGCTCGAGTTGCCGGATGGTTTAACATCTTTTCCGGGGTGATGCTGTTTGGGGCGGTGACCGTGCCGATCGCGCTAGGGTGTTCGCTTCTAACGGTCATGTACACGCTGAGCATTTCCGCCGGGCTTCGCTTTGCTGTCACCGCGTTCTATGTCTTGCGAGAGTACGCGGACGTTCCGCTGCAGTTGGACCGTGCTTTCGTGACCCGGCAGCTCCGATACTCGATACCGCTTGGTGTCGCCTCGCTGTTAGGAACTCTGACGCTCCAATTGAACCGCATTATGATTGCTTCTATGTTCGGTCCTCGCGAGTACGCAATCTATGTCAATGGCGCCACCGAGCTCCCGTTCGTGGCCATCATTTCCGGATCGGTCATGAGCGTCGTGACGCCGGAATTCGTGAGACTGTATCGCGATAGGCGTACTGGAGAAATTCTGCGGCTCTGGCATTCCGCCACCAGGAAGGTAGCATTGGTGTTCTTCCCCTTGACGGCATTGCTGATGGCCTTCGGCGCTGATTTCGTGGTCCTTCTGTTCTCGGCGCGATACTCTCAGAGCGCTTCCCTGTTCCGGATATTCCTCCTCCTGCTTCCGCTTAGAATCACGGTGTACGGATCCTTGCTCATGGCGGCGGGACTTTCTACGCTGGTCCTTCGCGCTGCGGTGGCAACTCTTGCATTTAACGTCGTGTTGAACTTTACGCTCATTCCGCTGCTGGGTTTGGAGGGCGCCGCGCTGTCGACCGTGATCGCGACGTATTTTATGGGCGGCTGGCAGCTCGTTAGATGCGCCCGGTTATTGGAAGTTCCATTTGGCGCCATCTTTCCATGGCCCGGATTGGCGCGCCTTCTCGCGGCATCAACGATAGCGGCTGGGGCCGCCTGGCTCGCGGCGCATTCCCTCCCCACGGGCGGGATTCGTTTTGCCATCGGAACGACGCTGTTTATCGCCTTCGCGGTCCCGCTCTTCTATTATGCCGGCGCTCGGCCCGAGATGATGGCCATGTTAAGGAGGAGGCGATAGTTCTTGGGAATTAAGCAAGATGGGGGAACCGAAGCTCAGGCCTATGACTCGCGGCCGCAGCGAACAGTACTGATCGCAAACCTGGATACGATCAGAGCAAAGAATCGCAACCAGTTTCGGGGAATGGCTCCTCACAAGTGCCAATACGTCGTCTTAACAACCGATTCACTGAATGATTCGGCCGACATAATTGCGGACATGGAAAACGTTGAAATCGTCCGCGTAGACGCTTCACGTGTTCGGCGCTCCTTCATTTCTTCACTGTTGGGACTTCTAAAATCGCGCCATTTTGATCTCGTCGAATTCTACCCTTACTCCCATTTGGCGTTGCTCATGGCCATCCTGATCAAATTACGACGCATTCCTATGTTGGCGATCGCGCGAGGGGATGAATACGCTTACGTTTCGGGCCGTATGCCCCGCCTGCAGGCGGTTTCGTTTGGCCTCACCTACCGCCTCGCGGACCATGTCCTATACAAAGAGCCATACATGGCGGAGATGATGTCGAAACTCGGCAAGCGGTCGATATGGATGCTCCCGAATGCTGTGAGTGTGCCGAATTACGCGCGCGAACATCGAGCAGACCGCTGCACGTTCCTGTTTCTGAACTCTATTTCCTGGTGGAGGCATCCTGAGGTTCCGCTCCAGGCTTTTCTCCAGATCGCAGAAGAACTTAAGTTGACTTCGGGTTCTGATGTCCGGATGCATATAGTCGGCTTTGGGCGTGACAAGAGTGATGCGGAAATGGGACAAAGGGAGGAGAAGCTCCGGGCCATGGTGCGAGATCGAGACGTTCCCGTAGAGCTTCTTTCGTGGACTAGCGAGCCCGTTAAGTCGCTGGACGAAGCAGATGTGTTTCTCCTCCCGTCCGAGATGGATTTTGGGAACTTCGGTTTGCTCGAGGCCATGTCCCGAGGCGTACCGGCGATCGTTCAGGATACAGGCGCTCCCGATGCGCCCGTGCAGCACGGTATCAGCGGGTTCAATCTGCCCCTGGACGTCGATTCGTGGCGCAAGCACATGCTGCGGCTCATCCAAGATACGCCTCTGCGCGCCGAACTCGGCCGTCAAGCGCGAGAACGGGTCATCGAGAGCTACTCGCTGGAAGGCTATGCCCGCCGCTACAGCGAGATATACGATGAGATCCTGGGACATCGCACCGTATCCGCGGAGAGGTCCCCCGCATGAGCGCATCACTGGATCCTCCTGCTCGCGGAACCGATCGGTGGACGGACCTGCCGGCTCAACCTCGACCGGTGCGGATCCCGATGCACTTCTTGCGCGCGATCGCTTTTTCCGCGGCGGCAACCGCTATTGTCGGCTTGCCATGCATGTTGGGAAACGAGCTGTATTCAGAGACCGATACGCTGCTCATCCTGGCGGCGCATTTCTTCGTCCTCATCTTTCCGGTATCGCATATCTTGCGCGTGTATTCGCGGCGGCGCGATTTCTTTCATCCCTCGTTTCTGGCCGGCTTGACATTCGTGATATTTCACATTGTGGTTAATCCCCTCATCTACCGGGATCCCTATATCTTGGCCAGCCGAAATCTGGATATTTCCAGCTCATCGGCACGTACGGAACTTATTCTCCAGAGCTATCTGGTCCTATTTGTAGCCTGGTGCGGGTATTCCATCGGCCACGCCCTCCTTTCAGACGGGGCGAGCATTCGAAAATCGTTTGAGAGGCCGCGCACACAGCTCTTTCTTATCCTGGCAGTCGTATTTGTCATCCTGGGAGTCATTGGCAACATTGGCATCATCGGCGGAGTCGGAAATTACGTTGTGAAGATGCTGCGTCCATGGGAACGGTGGTCGGAGTACATAGATGCCTCTCAAGAAGGGGGAACCAAGTGGCGTATCCTTATGCAGTTCCTGCCTGTTGGACTTCTGGTGCTTATATACGGCATTTACCTCAAGTACAACTTGCGGCCACGATCGTTCTACATGCTACTGCTGACCGTCTCAATCGCCAATGTTTTCCTCTCGTGCGCATCGGGAGGTCGTGGGACAATGCTTCTGACCACGTTTTACGGCATTGTCCTGGTAAATCACTCGGTGCAGAGGCTATCGAAGCGGGTCCTCGCGATGGTCACGATTTTCCTCGTGATCGTGTCTTTCATCTTTGGTGAGCTCCGAGGAGCCGCTTACTACGCAACTGAGGTGTCTGAGGTCACCAACGAAGCCATCATACAGTTCGCTTCGATGTATATGACTAACTATCTCGGAACCCTCACTCTCGTTGCGCAAGTAGACTCCGAGGGCATTGTGAATGGTGCGACGGCGTTCTCCGCACTGAAGGGTCTGCTTGGAGGACGCGCCCCGGTCAATACAGAAGCGGAGATCTGGTACCGCTTGACCGGCTCACACGAGGGTCCAAACCCACGGTACGGCGCGCCCGGTGAGCTCTATTTCAATTACGGCTGGACCGGCGTCCTATTAGGTATGATATTAATGGGGCTTGTGATAAAGTACTTAGCCCTGGCATACGAACGATCCGAGAAGAGTTTCTCGGTCGGCGGCGGTCTCATGGCAGCTTTCGCAGCATTCACGTCGAATTTTCTGATGATTGCCAATTTGAGCTATCTGCCTTCCTACTTTACGTATCTATCTGCGCCGTTCTATATTCTGTTCTGGCTTTATAGAAGGCGGCAGACATGACAAGTACCGGTTTAGCCTGAGGAGTCAAGCAATTGACCGAGCTCGTCCATAAGAATGGCCGCGTCGAAATCCGGCCATTGCCTGACGGCCGCAATGCGGTTTCCATCCGGTTGTCCGATCCCCGGGAATTCACCCCGTCTCCATCCTGTGAGACGACTTATCCGTGCGATCTGATCGAAGCGATTCTCAACGCTAAAGGGCCTGCCTACGTTTGCGATGAGATTCTGCGCGACCAGTCGCCTCAATACGTTGAGAGTGGACTTCGCAACGATATTTTTGGATACATAACTCCGGAAGCTCTCCGCGGAAAGCGCCTGCTTGACTTCGGCTGTGGCTGTGGCGCCTCTACCGTAATCCTCGCAAGGATGATTCCCGAGGCGGATATCGTGGGTGTAGAGCTTGTCCCGGCATATGCCGAAACAGCGCGACGGCGCGCGGCGCACTATGGGCTTCAGAACGTAGATATCCGAACGTCTCCCTCAGGGCAACAACTGCCGGATGGCATCGGTACGGTGGATTTCATCTTACTGAGCGCAGTCTACGAGCACTTGTTCCCAATCGAGCGCAAGACGTTGCTTCCCGCGCTCTGGTCCGTACTAAAGCCGGGAGGCGTCATGTTCCTCAACTCGACTCCCTTTCGCTGGGCGCCGGTGGAGTCTCATACCACCAATCTTCCCTTTATCAACTACCTGCCTGCCCGTCTGACGCATTTCGCAGCAACCAGGCTATCACAACGAATGTTGCGCAACGATTCATGGGAAACCCTTCTACGGAAAGGGATTCGTGGTGGGAGCGAGCGGCAAATCATTGCGGAACTTTGCGCGGCAGGCGAAGAA
>JBGPOG010000287.1:0-6055 GCA_041487935.1 Chthonomonadia bacterium
CCGCCCCCATAAGAATCGTACTCGTATGTTAGAATCCTAATCGTACTCGTCGTCGAAATCGAAATCGGCCTATGATGTTTATGACCGAGTACGAGTACGATTATTGGACCGCTATCGACGCCTCACCGTCCAAAACCCTTCCAATCACGGCCCGGGTCCCGATCCCTTCGGCCTCCAACGCCGCGAGCAGCTCGTCGACCCGGGATTCCGGAACGCACACCGCAAGTCCCCCGGACGTTTGCGGATCGACGATAAGGCTTCGTCGTTCGTCCGAAATATCCTTCGTAAACGCCAGGCTCTCTCCCAGATAAGCCAGGTTATCCTTTCCGCCCTTGGTCACGTTCCCTCCCCCGGCCAGCATCTCGGCGTGGGGCAGGATCGGTAGGGCGTCACTCTCGATCGCGATTCGGACTCCGCTTGCGCGGGCCATTCCCATAAGATGGCCCGCAAGCCCGAAACCGGTGATGTCGGTGGCCGCGTGGACTCCCTCCGAGCCGATTCCGATTTTCGCCATCGCGCGAGCGGCGCCCGCATTCAGAGTTGCCATGCTCTCAACCGTCAACCGGAGCGTCTCATCCGGGCAACTGTCAAACTTGGCCGCGGTCGTAATGATGCCCGTGCCAAGCGGCTTTGTCAGAACGATCCGATCTCCGGGTTTCGCTCCCGCATTGGTTGCTACTCGGTTCGGATCGATCAGCCCGGTTGCGGCCAGGCCATACTTCGGCTCAGGGTCGTCCACACTGTGCCCGCCAACCAGCGCCGCGCCGGATTCCGCGATCTTGTCGGCGCCTCCTCTTAGAATGGCGGCCATCTCATTGATATCCCGCGTTCCGATCGGAAAGCAAAGGATATTCATTACGGTGATCGGCCGGCCTCCCATCGCATAGATATCGGACAGCGCGTTTGCGGCAGCGATTCGGCCGTAGTCGTACGCGTCATCTACGATAGGCGTGAAGAAGTCCACGGTCTGCACGACGGCAAGGTCGTCGGCGATGCGGTAGACTCCCGCGTCGTCGCCGGTTGCAATGCCGACGATCAGCCGTTCGTCGGAGGGCAGTTTGAGCCCGCGCAGGACCTGCGAGAGCTGGGATGGCCCGATTTTAGACGCTCACCCCGCGCACCGCACAAGGTGAGTCAGGCGCACCCGCTGGTCTTCCACCATTGTTGCCTTTCTGTGATCCTTATTTGATTGCAGAGGTTACTGCCGAGCAAATATCCGCGAACTCGGATTCTTCCAGCGTCCGCGGATCGAGCAAAACTGCCGAATCCTTAATCCGCGCAAAAACGGGAGGCATGTGGCAACGAAGCGATCTGGCGAGGGATTCCGGGGTCATCTGCGCTCCTGCCGGGCGGATGCGAACACAGGTAGTCGCGAGGTTCTCCCCAGGCAGTGAGCCCCCACCCACTTGCGATTCCTCCGCGACCGTGTCGACATTCAAGGAATCACCCGCCGCGCCGGCAATCTTGCCGCGAAGTTTTTCGGCCATGACAGAAAGCGAGTCTGCAGTACGGCCCAGATACCTCAAACTGGGAATCTCAGCCCTAGCCCGATCCGGGTCGCGATATAATCGAAGCGTTGCTTCGAGCGCCGCCAGCGTCAGCTTATCCACCCGCATGGCCCGCGCAAACGGATGTTTCGCCAGGCGGCCCACGTATTCGCTTCTCCCCACGATGATCCCCGCTTGCGGTCCGCCAAGCAGCTTGTCCCCGCTTGCCGTAACAAGATCGCAGCCGCTTTCGAGCGCTTGACTCAACGTAACCGTTGGGGCAGCCCCGCAAATCGCAAGATCCAGTATTGCG
This sequence comes from Chthonomonadia bacterium, assembly GCA_041487935.1. Lineage (GTDB taxonomy): Bacteria > Armatimonadota > Chthonomonadetes > Chthonomonadales > CAJBBX01 > JBGPOG01. Next base: position 1,801 of record JBGPOG010000287.1, read on the forward strand.
CCGCTGCCGAGATCGTCAACAACCGGAACACCGCGCTCCCGCCCAAGACTTGCCAATTCCGCGGCTGGCACTTCCTCTACGAATCCTACTATCTTGAAGTTGCTCGGGTGACAGCGAAGGAGCAGGCCCGTGCGTTCGGTTATAGCGCGCTCGAAATCCGATAGGCGAGTCCGGTTTGTCGTTCCCACCTCTACAAGTGTCGCTCCTCCGGCCCGGATGATATCCGGCATCCGAAATGCCCCGCCGATTTCGACCAGTTCGCCTCGGGAGACGATGACCTCGCAGCCGGTGGCCAGGCAAGTCACCGCAAGGCATACGGCGGCGGCATTGTTATTGACTACCAGGGCGGATTCAGCGCCGGTCAGCTCGCAGATCAGGTCCTGGACGTGGTTCTGGCGCGATCCTCGGCGGCCTGTCTCGATGTCGATTTCGAGCGTGGAATGACCAGCCGCCACCTCCGCTACTGCTCGTTGAGCGTCTGAGCAGAGGACCGAGCGTCCCAGGCCGGTGTGCAGAATAACTCCGGTCGCATTGATCGCATGCCTCAAGGATTGCCGCTGGCCGGCTTGCGCTAGATTGAGCGCGAATTCCACGATGGAGTCCGCATCGACCATAGAGGTCGCTGAACCGATGTGGCTCCGCGCATCCGCCACCGCTTGGCGGAGTGCAGCCATAATCAACGACCGTGGCAGGCCGACTAGCGCCGCTTCCACCCTCGGATGTGCAAGAAGCTCCGTCATCGCCGGCAGTCCGCGACGCTTATCTTTTAGCGAACCGGTCATCACGCGGGTATTATACCGAAACGAGACTGTAACGGCATACCACGGGGACAGGCAATTACCGGACGGTGCAAAGGCGAATGGAATGAAAGACCGAGTCACATTGACGACGCTTAGAAAGAAGAAAGAGCGCGGTGAAAAAATCGTGATGCTCACGTGTTACGATTTCCCGACCGCGCGACTCCTGGATCAGGCCGGAGTCGATCTATTACTCGTGGGCGATTCGCTGGGCGATAATGTACTTGGATATTCCACGACCCTGCCGGTCACGATGGACGAAATCATCCATCATACAAAGGCAGTGCGCCGCGGCGTCGAGCGGGCCATGATCGTCGCGGATATGCCGTTTCTTTCGTACCAGGTCAGCCCGGAACGGGCCTTGCTAAATGCGGGCCGGTTGATGAAAGAGACCGGCGTCGAAGCCGTTAAGCTCGAGGGAGGCGCAGCCGTAGCGCCGACGGTCGCTAAGATCGTGGGCGCAGGCATCCCGGTCATGGGGCATGTGGGTTTTACTCCGCAGTCCGTCCATCAGCTTGGAGGATACCGGCTTCAGGGCCAGACCGCCGAGGCCGCGGCAAGACTCAGAACCGATCTCGAAGCCCTGGCGGATGCCGGCTGTTTCGCCGTTGTGTTGGAGCTAATTCCGCCGGAACTCGCCGCCGATCTTTCACGCGAATCGCCCGTGCCCACAATCGGGATCGGCGCCGGGCCAGGCTGCGACGGCCAGGTACAGGTGCTGCACGATCTTATCGGCTTATACCCGGACCGGGTCTTTCGGCACGCTAAACGATACACGGAAGCCGGCCGGGCAATCCAGGAAGCCGCGAAGCTGTACGCCGAGGAAGTTCGGGCCGGAACTTTTATGGCCGATTAGACGGTAGACGATGGACAATGGACGATGGACGATGTTGGACTGACGCAGCCAGGAACTGGTCCGGTCGGCACGATATGTAGGCTGCGGGCGCCGTCCCAAACACTACATGATCTCATCGTCAGACGATTCTTATGCCCGAATCTTTGCATTTCCTATGGGCTTTAGAATTGAGTTATTCGACCGATGCGCACATTCAATCAGATCTCCACTCTGCGAGCTTACATCCAGGCTGCCCGTGAAGATCGCAAAACCATCGGGTTCGTTCCAACGATGGGGGCGCTCCACGAGGGCCATCTTACTCTCATGCGCAAAGCCCGCTCAGAATGTGATGCCGTTGTGGTCTCGGTTTTTGTCAATCCGACCCAATTCGGACCTGGCGAGGACTTTGAGAGATATCCCCGGGACCTCGCCCGCGACTCTGGCTTGTCGCAATCGGCGCAAGTGGATGCTCTGTTTATTCCGACGGTTGAGGAGATTTATCCAGCGGGTTCCGAGACGGTCATCGATCTTCCAAAGATCGCACCAAAGCTCGATGGCCAATTCAGGCCCGGGCATTTTCGCGGCGTGGCGACGGTATGCACGAAGCTATTCAATATCGTTTCGCCACATCGAGCCTATTTCGGACGAAAGGATTACCAGCAGCTCAAGTTGGTCGAACGGCTCGTATCCGATCTTTTCTTGCCGATAACGATCGTTCCAATCCCAACGGTCCGAGAACCGGATGGACTAGCGATGTCCTCGCGGAACGCGTACTTGGATGCAGATTCTCGAAAAGCCGCTGCGGTCCTATACCGGTCCATTTGTGCTGTGGAACGTGCGTACGACAGCGGAGGTCGGGATTGTGCTGAATTGCAAGATCAGCTAAATCAAATCCTGTCCGCAGAGCCATTGGCGCAAACGGAATATACGGCCATCGTGGATGCTGAAACTCTGGATCCCATCGAGACGATTACAGGTACCGCAGCCGTTCTTCTGGCCGTCAAGATCGGGAAAACGAGGCTTATCGATTCGTGCCTGCTTGGGAGCAGTGTATCGAAAATCGCTTCCAGAGGTTGACTTTCCAACCGCGCCCGAGTATAATTCAAGATCGCTGCCGAAGATTAAGGCAGCGATTTCCGCGTTCCCCGTTAGCTCAATGGCAGAGCATTCGGCTGTTAACCGAAGGGTTGGTAGTTCGAATCTACCACGGGGAGCCAGGTCAATCCTACAATCAGCGAAAGCGCCAAACGGCCCTCTCCAATTTCAGAGAAGGGCCGTTTCATTATGGATTCAAAAGTCGCGCCGAACCGCCAATTATTTCTCAGACTAGGGGAGTGCACATCACTGTATCCTCGTGCTCGTAAGCCGGCGCGCAGCAGCATAGAGACACGAGGTCTTCATCGCCGGTATTCACGATTTTATGGCGTGATCCCGGTGGAATGGCTACCCCATCCCCCACCCCAACCTCGCGCTCTTCATTCTCGATGCGCATCATTCCCTGTCCTTTGAGAATATAGTAGATCTCCTCGGTTATCGGATGATAGTGCGCGTCCGTTCTTGCGCCGGGCGCGAGCGTCGCCTCGGCAAGGCTCTGCATCGCAATGCAGGAGTTTCGCGGCGCCAAAATCTCACGGATGATTGAAGTGTCTTTTGTGATAAAGGATGGAACGCTATTTCGGTTGATGATGTCCAATGAAACTCTACCTTCCGGGGCTCCGACAATGACGTATCGACCGCTTGTTAACACCGTTCACTACTCCCGTCCAGCCGGGATTATACGATAATCTTCTCGAAATAAACACTCATCGGGTCTTCTTTGTATTCCCCAAACGGCGGCTGGCGCTGAAAGCCAAAGCGCTCATAGAGCCCGATCGCTTCCGTTTGATAAATCCCCGTTTCCAAGCGTAGAACATTCACTTGCCGCTCCCGAGCGTATTTCTCCAAACGTTCGAGCATTGCTTTGCCTAATCCTAATCCGCGAAAGGCCGGACGCACATACATTCGCTTGACTTCCCCATACTCGGCGCCAAATAGCTGGAGTCCGCCGCACCCCGCCGGAAGGCCATCGTGATGAATCACAAAAAAGGCCACGTCCTCGCGCAGGAGTTTCGCGACGCTGTACCCGTGGCGGCTCTCCGCAGGATATAGCGGGCTCAGGTGCGCTTCGAGCTCAGCGATGAGTTCCATCGCTACCTCCGAATCGGGTCGCTCGTTAGTAATTACCGCGGGCATTCTTCACCAAATACGGAATGCTCAGCGCTCAGTAGATGGTTTGGCAAATGTGTCGGTTAGTAGTCTCTGGCCTATATCCCGGTCAGTGAGGTACTTGTCAGGAAAATGCAGGAACTCGAGATCGACGAAGTGGTTGGCGCCCTTCTGCCGGATGGCTAAAAGTATCACGGCAATATGGTGAATCTCCCCATTGGATTGGTGAATGGGAGTGTTATCCACAAGAGGCGAGTCTGTGTAGCTCACTTGGAAGGAGTGCTTTTCCTTGCTATCCTTTAGGTGCAGCGTAACGTCAACGTGGTCCCTCGCGTCACCCCAATTAGAAAGTTGGGAAACCTCCACCTCCAGGGTGTGTTCGCCTAGAGTGAAAGGGGGGCTCGGCTTGGGCTTTCCC
>JBGPOG010000288.1:0-6055 GCA_041487935.1 Chthonomonadia bacterium
GATGCCGCGATCGATCTCAGACTACATTCTGTCCTGCAGTCCGGGCCGGGTGCAATCGCTGCGGCGAAGCTGCTGTTACGGCAGATCGCCGGCCTCAGTCTCGCGGAATCATCCGAGATCTCGACGGAGGCCATCGCACAGATTCGAGTCAGTCCGGAGGGTCAAGAGGGAATCCGCGCCTTCCTGGAGAAGCGAAAGCCGGGATTCGCAATAGACCAATAGGTCACCGGTCAACCTACCTCTTTGGAGCGCTATTCGCCATGCACTCCCACCTCTTCAGTGAGATCATGGATGCCGTTTCGGATCGCATCGCCGGCCGCCGGACAACTGTAAGCGTTATCGGAATCAGGACCGCCAAACTGCTAATTGCCTTGCTATTGTTAATTGAAGCGGCAATCGTATCGGCCTGTCTCGGCTTCCCGGTCTTCGCAGCGGTCCTGTCAATCGGCGCGGGCTGGATGGTTTTCAATGCCTGGCGCATCTGGAGAGATCGTCCGTATTCTTTGAAAGACTGCCGCGCCTTTACCTACTGCCTTAACCTTGCCGCCATCGCGAGTATGCCTTTCGTCTGGTCGAGCGGCAAACTGGCGGGCCTACGATGAAGCGGATTCTGATTGCGAATCGCGGCGAGATTGCCGTGCGGATCATCCGGGCGTGCCGCGAGATGGGAATCTCGCCGGTGGCTGTTTACTCCGATGCCGACCAGAGCTCTCCGTTTGTCGCCCTCGCGGACGCTGCGTATCGAATTGGCCCAGGACCGGCTGCGGAGAGCTACCTCTGCATCGATAGGATTATCGATGCCGCAAGAATATCTGGCGCGGATGGAATCCATCCCGGCTACGGATTCCTGTCCGAGAATGCAGACTTTGCCCGGGCGTGCGATCGAGCGGGCCTTGCGTTCATCGGACCGTCCGGGTCGGCCATTCGCTCGCTCGGAGACAAGTCTGAAGCCAAGCGAAGAATGCGCGCGGCCGGTGTTCCTTGCGTTCCAGGCTACCTTGGCGGCGACCAGAGCCAGGCTCGTCTGTCCGAGGAAGCGCGCAAGCTCGGCTATCCACTCCTCGTGAAAGCGGCGGCTGGGGGCGGTGGGCGAGGGATGCGGCTCGTGAGCTCGGAAGGCGAGCTAATGCCCGGTCTCGACGAAGCGAGCCGAGAAGCTCAGAGCGCATTCGGCGATCCTCGCCTCCTTCTAGAGAAGTACATCCAGCACCCGAGGCACGTCGAGTTCCAGGTGTTCGGCGACAGGCACGGAGACGCAATTCATCTCTTCGAACGAGAATGCTCGATCCAGCGCCGGCATCAGAAGATCATCGAAGAGAGTCCATCTCCCGTGATGACTCCGGAGCTCAGGTCCCGCATGGCCGAAGCCGCCGTTACAGCCGCGCGGGCATTCAGTTATTCGGGCGCGGGAACCGTCGAGTTTCTGGTGGAAGAACAACCGGATGGCAGCCACTCGTTCTATTTCCTGGAGGTAAACACCCGCTTGCAGGTCGAGCATCCGGTCACGGAAATGCGCACGGGGACCGACCTCGTCAAGCTCCAGATCCGCGTCGCTCGCGGCGAGCCGCTTCCCTATTGTCAGGATCAAGTGCAAGCGTCCGGCCACTCCATCGAAGCGCGCATCTATGCCGAGGATCCCGAAACCGGCTTCCTGCCTTCTGTCGGCCGCCTGGCGCACTGGAAAGAGCCGTCCGGGCCAGGCATACGGGTCGATTCCGGAGTCGAGCAAGGCAGTGAGATTTCACCATTCTATGATCCGATGCTTGCCAAACTCATCGTTCACGGCGAAGATCGGAATGAAGCGATCGGCCGGCTGGAGCAAGCCCTATTGCAGTTCGAGGTATTGGGCGTACGGACGAATATCGAATATCTGATCGACATCGTCCGCCATCCGGCTTTCCGAGAGGGACGTACACATACGGGGTTTCTGGAGGAGCATTTCTCCGGATGGAAGCCGGATACGTCGATTCCTGCTGAGGTCCTCCTCGCGCTTGCCGCTGAAGCAGTTACGAGGCCATCGAGCAGACGTGACTTCGCAACAACGGACCAATCCGGCGACGCATTTTCTCCCTGGAAGTTTGGCGGAACGTGGCGGAACGCCGCAAGCTAACTTCAGGACGCGAAGTAAGGTTATGGAAGTTCGATATCGATATAGAGACCAATCGATTACGCTCCAGGCGGAGCAAATCGCCGATTCATTGCGCGTAAGTCTACCGGATGGAAGCGCGCGCTTCGTAAACGCCAAGCGATGCGCGGACAACCAGCTTTCAATCACTGAGGGCGAGCGAACGTTCAGAGTCCCGTTCCACTGGACCAGCGACTCGGTGGATTTTGCCTTTGGCGGCCGCACGTTCAAATTCGAACCGCCCCCCGCAATAGAGAAGCCATCCAGTCAATCGTCACGATCCGGCGTTCTAACCGCGCCAATGGTCGGGACCGTGACGGAGGTCCTGGTTTCGGAAGGGGACGAAGTGAGAGCCTACCAGCCGCTGGTGGTGATTGAGGCGATGAAGGTGCTCGCCGCCATCGAGTCGCCATTCCAAGGAACCGTTGCCAAACTCTATTCGGCGAAAGGCGATCGAGTATCCCACGGCGCGCCGGTCATAGAGATCGAGCCGATTTAGTATTTGAGGTGACGGAAGATCTCTCCGGTCGCAACCATTCCGTCATCCTGAGTGAAACGAAGGATCCGCTTTTGCCCGGCTAATCGAAATCAGTTACACTCAAAAAAACAGATCCTTCGTTTCCCTCAGGATGACGTCGCCGAGGCCCTCAAAGAGTTTTGCAATTGCCTCATAACAGACGCATTTCTAGTTGAGGGGGAGACAATGGCCAATTCAAAATCCCAACCCACTGATCTCGAGAAGTTAATGATTCGCGCGTCGAAACACGGGGCGGTGGACGCGATCGATGCGCTGCTGGCACGGCAGCCATCCTTGATCGACGCTCGCGATACAGACGGATCGACGCCGCTTCATTGCGCTGCCTGGAAGGGCAATCTCGAAGCCGTTCGAGCCCTGCTGGACTCCGGCGCGGACATCGAAGCCCAGAATGGCAACGAGCACTGGGGCGGCGCTCCTCTTCACGCGGCCGCACACGGAAACCAGAAGCCGATCGCCGAGCTGCTCATCGCGCGCGGCGCGAACGTCAACGCCGTAAGCTGCAATGGCCGCAAGCCGCTAAGCGAAACCACCTTCCACAACGCAACTTCCGTTGCGAAGCTCCTCCATCAAAACGGTGCGGAAGAATAGTTGAGTAGCGACGGAGGAAAAACCACGATCGATTGTCGAATAGCCCTGGTATCGAATGAGTGCAGTTCAGAATTCAGCCGGCAGCTTTGCGCTGCCTTGACTGTGTGCAGACGGGAGGAAATACAATGAAATGGCGCTTTTCAATCGGTAGTTGGGTTGGCCCCTCTATGCCGAACGAAGTTCCGTCGCCGCAGGGAGTTGTGGCTGCGAATCGCGCCTGAACGGCAGAGGTTCTGTTTGGCAATTGAAAAGCAACTTCCGTCGATGGGCCGGCTTCCATCACGAGTAAGAGTCGTGGAAGTCGGGCCCCGCGACGGGCTGCAAAACGAAACCGCCATCCTGTCCACGGAGAACAAGCTCCAATTCATCAAGCTCCTAGTCGAATCCGGCCTCTCCAACATCGAAGCGACGTCGTTCGTGAGTCCCAAACGCGTCCCCCAACTCGCCGACGCCGCAGAACTGTTCAAAGAGCTCGATAGCCGCCAGTTCACCTCCACACCTCCAAACCTCCACACTTGGGCACCCGCTCTCCCACTCTCCCACTCTCCCTCTCTCCCCCTCCGCTTTTCCGCCCTCGTCCCAAACCGAAAAGGCCTCGAACGCGCCCTGGCCGCCGGATGCCGGGCCATTGCGCTGTTTACCGCTGCCAGCGAGACGTTCAACCAGAAGAACATCGGCATGGCGATCGCCGAATCGCTCGAGAACTTTCGCGAGATCGTCCCTGACGCGAAAGCAGCAAAATGCTGGATCCGCGGATATGTCTCCACCGCCTTCCACTGTCCGTATGAAGGCTCGATCGAACCGGAGAACGTCATTCCGGTGGTTGATTCTCTGCTGGAAATGGGGGTCGACGAAATCTCGATCGGAGACACCATCGGCCACGCCGTCCCCACCGAAGTAGCGCGGTTGACGGAATTGATCTACTCGGAGCTGCCGGCGCTACGTCCCGACGATGGACGATGGACGATAGACGATCCAACCGGGACGGGAGTTTACGCTTCACGTGGCACGGACGCCATCGTCCATCGTCCATCGTCCATCGTCAAACAGGGCCTGGCCTACCACTTCCACGATACGCGCGGCACGGCTCTTGCGAACGTGCTGATGGCGCTGGAATATGGAGTTTCAATATTCGACTCCAGCGCGGGCGGAGCGGGCGGCTGCCCATTCGCTCCCGGTGCGGCCGGTAACCTTGCCACCGAAGATCTGGTTTTTATGTTGAATGGAATGGGTATCGCAACCGGCGTCAACTTGCACAAACTCGTCGATGCGTCTCGGTTCCTGGAATCCCATTTGGGCCACAAACTGCCAGGACGGTATCTGCAAAGCCAATAATCCGGTTTTTGCGTAGTGAACCCGGCATCGCGCATGATAACCGAACTCGGCGCCGGTCGTCTTTCCTTCCGCCCCCGCAACTTTTCGACTTCGCGCTTGGAACTAGTGTAGTGTCTCAGTAATGTCATTACAACGACGGCAAAGTGGCAAGACCGTCATTCCGAACCGCCTTTGTGAGAAATCTGGCCAGACGGCCACCCGTATGGGTGTTTTTTGCTTCGCATTGTAAGGACGAGTCGGAGACCCTACACTAGCAATCATCAAGAAGCGTCCCTCCCATAGTGAAGATATATTGCGATTGGCGCTGCTGCGACCCAGGAAAGGAAACGGAACGTGTGCGACCGTTTGAGAATCTTCTCGGCAGAGCGCCCGGCGGCCCCAGGCGTTACTCCCAGTATGTCGAGCATGATCGGGAGCAGCTTTATCAGCCGGATGCGCGCTGATTCGGTGGCTTTCGAAGAGCATGACGGCCCCCGTTCGATCAAGTGTGCCTTTCGCGGCAAAGAGTCCTATTATACGGATGGCGGCGCCGCGCGGGTGGACGATAGCTCCTACTTCGTCCTGAACCACAACCAGAGATACGCCAGCGCAATTGAATCCGCATCCGAGGTCGAGTCTTTTTGCCTCTGGTTCAGGCCGAATTTTGCTGAGCAAGTCCTGTCCGGTTTGGCGGAGCAGCCGGACCATCTGCTGGACGATCCCGATGTGAATTCCAATCATCCGGTCAGCTTTTTCGACCGGGTCTACCGCCACGACAACATCGTCTCTCCAATGCCGTTCCAGATTCGCGCGATCGGTCAAACGGACTACGCGTCGGCAGCCTGGCTCGAAGAGCAGTTTCAATTCCTGATTGAAAGGCTCTTGCAGGCTCAGTGAAATGTGTACCGCGAAGTGAAGATGCTGCCGGCCGGGGGAAACGGACGCGAAGAGTAATCCGGCCGGTCCCGTGCTTCGAATTCCCTATATCCAACGCATCACACCACTTCTCGGTCACCTGTTACAGTTCAGCATTTGGTGAGATTCTCCATGTTGGCGCGTCGTTGGGAGGGCGAGGCTCCTGCCGAGCCGCACGGGAACGGCTCGGCAGGAGCCTCGCCCTTCTAATCAGGTCTCACGAACGGTGAACAGTTACGGTCACCAGCCGACGCAGGATTCAACCCTCACGGCGCGGAATTCACGTTCTGCTAACCAAGTTCGCCGCCGAAAGGTTAATCCAGGATGACTCCTACGACGCACCTCACGATTGTATTACTTATCTCGATGCTCGGCGCGACCATTACGTCGCCAGCTTCGGCCCAGTGCAAGCCAACTAACCTCCGCTGCGAGTACATGCCCGACCCCTTGAGCATCGAATCCCAGCACCCGCGCCTCTCCTGGCAGATCGAAGACAAGCGCCGGGGCGCCGTTCAAACCGCTTATCAGGTCCAGGTGGCGGACAGCCAGGACACGCTCAAGTCCGACAAAGCAAA
>JBGPOG010000289.1:0-6053 GCA_041487935.1 Chthonomonadia bacterium
CGTGGAGGAGACACGGGCGCACATTCAATCGCTGTCGGGCGCCCATTTTGATCCTGCGACGGTAGAGGCATTCCTTAGAGTATTTGATTCGAAAATCTTGCCGGCCGCGGCATGAGATAGGGAGCTTGAATGGTTAAGGTGTTGATTGCGGAAGATCACGAGCCGAGCCGAGACCTGCTGGTTACGCTGCTGGAATATAAAGGCTATTGTGTTTTACAGGCGAAAGATGGCGCGGAAGCGCTGGAGATTGCAAGATCTGAGAGTCCCGATCTGGTCATCACGGACATTCTCATGCCCGTGATAGACGGATATGAATTTGCGCGGCAATTGCGCGCGGACCGTACAACTGCACAAACGCGCATCATTTTCTACACGGCGACGTATCTGCAGCCCGAAGCCGAGGCCCTTGCCAAGGCCTGCGGCGTCAGCCAGGTTTTGGCCAAGCCTGCGGAACCGGAGGAGATCCTGCGGACGGTCCAAGCCGAGCTTGGATCGTTCCCTTCTCTCTCTGTTCCGTTACCCCAAGAGGAATTCGACCTTGGGCATCGCCGCCTGCTTATCGACAAGCTGGCCACGAAGGCGAAGGAGCTGGAAGAGGAGATCGAGGAGCGCAAGCGCATCGAACAACAGTTGCTCCATGCACAGAAGATGGAGTGTATCGGCCGGTTGGCAGGCGGCCTCGCACACGATTTTAACAACTGCCTTACAGCGGTTATCGGCTATTCCGAATTTGCCAATGAGAAGCTACCCCCGGACCACCCTGCTGTGGAAGACATTGAGACAGTAATTAAGGCAGCTCAATCGGCGGCAAAGCTAACGCATCAACTGCTTGCCTTTGCGAGCAAGCAGGCATTGCAGCCCGAGCGCGTTGATTTGAATGAATTGACGCTCAAATTGCAAGGGATAATACAGCGACTTATTGGCGAGGATATCGTGCTTACCGTAACGCCGGCGCCGACGCCCACCATCGTTGAGGTCGATCCTTCGCAAATCGAACAGGTGCTCTTTAACCTGGCGGTCAACGCCCGCGATGCAATGCCCGACGGCGGCAAGCTCACCGTGACGATCGATAGCGAGGATTTGAGCGAGGAGCAAGCCCATCTCTGCGGAGAAATGGCGGCCGGTAAATACGCAAAGCTGACCGTTCAAGATACTGGGACCGGAATGATGGCGGATGTTCTGCAGCACGTATTTGAGCCGTTCTTTACTACCAAAGAACGGGGTAAGGGCACGGGATTGGGGCTTGCAACCTGTTTTGGCATTATCAAGCAGAGCGGCGGAGACATCCGGGCGGAAAGTGAATTGGGAAGCGGAACGACGTTTCAGATCCATCTGCCGCGCGTTGCAGCAGCCGGCGCCGCCAAGACCATGCCTACAGCGCTCGAGACTCCCAAGCGAGGCACGGAAACCGTGCTCTTGGCCGAGGACGATCCGATGATTCGGGAATTGGCAGCCGCAGCGCTAATGGGGCAAGGCTATACCATTCTCGAGGCCGAAAACGGAATTGACGCTTTGCAGGTGGCGTGCCGCCACAACGGTACGATCGATCTTTTGGTAACAGACAGCATAATGCCGCAGATGGGTGGAAAGCAACTGGCCCAGAAACTCATGCCCTTATACCCCGGCATCAGGGTGCTGATTATGTCCGGATTTATGGACGGCGAAGAATGGGAATCCGAATTGCCGGCAACCGGTGCGGTTTTCTTGCCCAAGCCTTTTACTCTGACACACCTTCGGCATAAGGTACGCGAGCTCTTAGACGACGGTAACGATACCCAAGGGGACGAACTGGCGGCTTGAGCCGTTTGGCGGCGCAATCCGATCGCTGACAGCCGCAGGTCTGCTTAATCCTCCCGGGCAGGAAACCACGGCGCATCCTTCGCCTCTGACTCCTCCGGATGCAGCACGTGAATCATCGATTTGTGCTCGCCACAGATCAGGAACGCAGCCGGATGCTCGAATTCGTAGCGGTCCGCTGCGTAGAACTCCGCGTAGCGAACAGGCGGGGAAGTGCTAAAGTCACTTTCCAGGGTTGCGAAGTCGATCCGGCATTTTGCCAGCACGTCTTGTCTCTTGTAAATGTAAAGGCGCACGTCTATTCCTGCGTCGCACATGGATCGTTCGATTGGCTGCAGGTGCTCGCAGGTAACGGTCGTGCCGGGAGTTTCAAAATAGGCGATTTCCTCATCCGACTAGGTCTCTCCCCGGTCGGCGAGCGGAGCGTATTTGGCTCTTTTGGGGTCCGCGGCAAGTTCCGCAACCCGGCGGCGGCGCGCTTCCATCTGCGCGGAGAGGGCTTGCTTCATGTCCCTCCGTACGCGCTTGCGGTTGGATGTCCGACCAAGAGCCTTGATCGCCAACACCGTCGCAGCCACGGCCGCCGCGAAGACGACAAGAGAGGCCGCGGCGGTCGGCGAGTAGCTTTCAATTACCGCGGGCTGACGGTCGTGGTGAATAAGGAATCCAACCTTGACTGCGAGAAACATACCAGCAGCAACGAATGCCATCATCGCGAGCAGGTTGAGGGCGGGATTCGGCGCGCAAGCGGTTTGCCGGCGGGGCTTTCGGATCTATCGAAGAAGTCCATGTCAGGTCCCTAATACTGGCGGGCGGATGATAATCAATTCTCTCCGGATGCGTAGTTCCCTGTGCTGATTTTGGGAAGTAAAACGAAATGCGCTCCTTCACACCGACCGAACGAGCAGCCACGATCGAGGCGTGGAGCGGCGATACGTAGATTGAGGTTTGGAGCTTGATCCCGCAGTTTCAGTGTATACTTTGGTAAACGTATCTGGTGTCTGAGAATGCGAACCGCTCCGGAATCTCAAGTATGAACCGAGAACGCCCTCTGATATGGCCGTTGCCAGTTATGGCTGCTGCGTGTCTCGCGGCGGCATCCTTCGGGTCAGCCTATCCTCGGCTTGGCTCTCCGCCGCAGAACCGCGCCGAATCGACAGATTCCGCTGAAACCGCAGAGTTCTTCGAATCGAAGGTGCGCCCGGTTCTTGCGGACAAGTGCTTTTCGTGCCACCCCGAGAAGTCCGGGTTGGCGAAAGGCGGCCTCAAGCTCGATAGCCGCGAGGGCATTCTCAAGGGCGGTGTACACGGCGGCGCTCTGGCGCCCGGCGATCCGGAGCACAGCTTGCTCGTGCGCGCGGTCGGATTTACGGATAAGAACCTGCGGATGCCGCCTTCGGGAAGACTCAAGGAGTCGGAAATCCTGGCGCTTACGGCGTGGGTTAGATCTGGCGCGCCGTGGGCTAAGGGGGCGAGCAAGAAGGCCCCATCCGCATCGTCCGGGTCGAGATTCTGGGCGTTCATACCTCCTGCGGAGCCGCCAATCCCGCGTGTTTCGAACCCGGCATGGGCTCAGAATCCGATCGATCGGCTCGTGATGGCGGGATTGGAATCTAAGAAGCTCAAACGCGCTCCTTGCGCCGACCGCCGGACACTGATTCGCCGTGCGACCTTTGATCTTACCGGCCTTCCGCCAACTTCTACCGAGATAGCCGATTTTCTCGCGGATACCCGACCGGGCGCATTCGCGTGCGTCGTCGATCGACTGCTCGCCTCGCCGGCCTATGGCGAGCGCTGGGGACGGCACTGGCTGGACGTTGCCCGCTACGCCGATTCCAATGGGGTTGATGAGAACCTCGTCTACACACAAGCGTGGCGCTACCGCGACTATGTCATCCGCGCATTCAACCAGGACAAACCCATCGACCGGTTCATTCAGGAGCAGATCGCTGGAGATCTTCTTCCGCCTAGCTCGGATGGCGATGCCGATTACGACCGCGTCATTGCGACGGGCTACCTATCGCTAGGGCCCAAGATGCTCGCCGAGGACGATCCCGTCAAGCAGGAGATGGACGTGATCGACGAACAAATCGACACGCTGGGCAAGACGTTTATGGGGCTTACGCTCGGCTGCGCCCGCTGCCACGACCATAAGTTCGATCCCTTGCCGCAAACGGATTACTACGCGCTTGCCGGAATCTTCAAGTCCACGAAGACGATGCTCAACTACAAGAACATGGCAGAGTGGCAGGAAGTACCGTTGGCTCCGAAGACCGTCCAGGACAATGCCGCGGCCATCGACCGGGCGATTCAGGAGAAGCGCGCAGCGCGGGACGCCCTCGTCAAGAAGAACGTGGATGAGATTCTCGCCGAGGCGAAGGGAAAAGCGGAGATGTATCGGCTCGCCGCTCAGCAAGCGCTTCAAGGAGAGGGTAGGGGCATTACGCGCCGCGCCGCAATCACCTCCCCTGACGGGTCTGTGCCCGCAGGGGCCATCGTCGTCGAGGCGGAAGAATTCGCCCGTGGCAACGTCTTAAAGGACCGCGACGGGTACGGAAAAGGGATCGGCGTGCTGGTAAACGCCGGGCAGTACCCGAACCGTACGGAATACGACGTAGAAATCCCAGAGGCCGGGGCGTACCAGCTCGACCTGCGATATGCGTCGGGTGATCCTCGCGCCATCCGGATCTACGTGAACGACGCTCTGGTAACGGCAAACGCCGCGGGCCGGGTGACCGGCGGCTTCTATCCGGGCGATCAGAAGTGGTTTGCGGAAGGCATCTTCGCGTTCCGTTTCGGCAAGAACGTTATTCGATTCGAGCGTGACAGCTATTTCCCGCACATCGACAAACTGCTCCTCATTGCCCGCAGGGCCGCGCCCATTACTCGAACGCCGGAGCAGCTCGCCGCCGATTCCGGCCTCAACGCGGAATTCCTGGCGCAGATCGTAGCGAGACACCGCCAGGCTAAGCCCGGTGAACGAGTTGCCGTTGAATTCGCGCTGCCGGACAAGCCGGAGCGCCTGTTCTCTCCAGCGGCCCAATTAGAGATCAGAAATCTCGACGATTCGATCGCCGCATTCGTGAAGACGAAGCCGAACCTCCCTCGAGCGATGGCCGTGACGGAGGGCAAGCCCACGGATCTGAAGGTACACCTCCGCGGTGACTATCTCACGCTCGGAGCATCATGCTCGCGTGGATTCCCGAAGGTCCTGGTTACCGGCAGCGAGCCGCCGTCGATTCCGCCGGATCACAGTGGCCGTCTGGAACTGGCCCGGTGGATCACTAATCCCCATCACCCGCTCACCGCTCGCGTTTTCGTCAACCGTGTGTGGCGATGGCATTTCGGCAAGGGGCTGGTCGCGTCGACCGATAACTTCGGTACTCTCGGCGACCGTCCGGTGAATCAGCCGCTCCTCGACTGGCTGGCGACCACATTTGTCACTGACGCCTGGTCGCTCAAGAAGCTTCACCGGCGAATTATGCTGACGAACACTTATCAGATGTCCAGCCGATACGACGCGAGAGCGAGTGAGATAGATCCGGAAAACCGGCTTCACTGGCGCTCGGACCGCAGACGGCTGGAGGTTGAAGCAATACGCGACTCTCTTCTCGCCTTGAGCGGCCAGCTCGATCGCAAGTTGGGCGGCACGTTGCTCGCCTTCAAGGATCGCGAATACGTCACTAGCACGGCCAACTCCGACCCGGTGAACTACCGCAGCAGTCGCCGGTCGGTCTACCTGCCCGTGATCCGGAGCGCTCTCTATGACGTTTACACAGCCTTCGACTTCGGCGACCCGACGGTGATGAATGGCGACCGCCCGACCACGACGGTCGCTCCACAAGCGCTCTTCATGATGAACAGCTCCCTCGTGCTGGAGCAAACGAAGGCGATGGCTGCCCGCCTTCTCGCGCTTAAGGAGCTCGATGACGCGGGCCGTTTCCGCCGAGCGTACGAGGATTGTTACGGACGCCTGCCCACTGCGCCTGAGACGGCCCGGACATTGTCATATATCGATCGCTTCGATGCTGCCTACCGCCCAATGGAACCCGATCAGGAGAAGCGCCGGCAGCGCGTGTGGCAGAGTATTTGCAAGACGTTGGTAGCGGCGAGTGACTTTATCTATGTGGATTAATCACGCCTGCGGCGTGCTTCAATCGGTGTTTTCGTCCCGGAGGGACGATAGAATGTAGCCACGGAATTTCATTCCGTGGAAGGGAGTAGCCACGGAATTTCATTCCGTGGAAGGGAGCGAG
>JBGPOG010000290.1:0-6030 GCA_041487935.1 Chthonomonadia bacterium
AAGGCGACAGGCGTACACTAAACGGTGAAGTTTCTTAGGAGACCTCATGTGCTGCGCACACAACCAAGCATGAAAATGACGGAGCACGAGCGACTTGCCCTAGTTGGGTCGGCTATTTTCAGGAGAGCCGCTTTTGCGAGGAACCTGGTCAGACGGCCACCCGTATGGGTGCTTTTCCTTCACATTGTAAGGCTGATATGGAGACACTACACTAGCCACCATGCCAAGGGGCCGCGTATCCGAAGATGAAGTCTTATACCGCTGCGTGCGGCGTCAGTACATCGAAGTCGTGAACGGGGGTGCATGGCTCAGCTCGCTCGCTTTTAGCGATCCCAGGTTTCGACCTTCCGTAGACCGCGCCATGCTGCGAAATTCCGATCCGAAGCAGACCCAGGTCGATGAATCTGACGCAGTGGTCAGTATGATTGCCGTCGAAGTCCGTGGAATCGGCACCGTCGTGCAGCGCAGCGAGAAGGGCAATGCCGTTCTGCGGCGCGCCGTCGACGTAGAACCGGTTCCTCTCCCCAATAATCCTGCTCACGCGGAGATTTACGGCACGCCGGAGTTCGCCACTAAAGGAGTTTTCAAGAAGCTGTCTCTCGCGTTAGCCCAGATCGCCCGCTGGGAGATATTGCCGCCCGACTTAAGGTGATTCAGCCCGGCGCGGATGATATGAGTACGGGGATGATTCGGCCGTATCATGGGCTGCGCGGCGTGTCACCCCCGAGCAGTTAGCACAGCTTCGCAATGCCAAGAATAAGGGGTAGGTAGGGGTGAAGCATTCGCGCGAGAACCTTGCATCGTGAGCGCAAACCGATCGTGCGGATGCTTCACCCCTACGATCGGTTGCGTCGAGCGTTACCCCATTTTAGAATCGTTACGCGGAGCGCATAACACGATCCATCCTCTTCCACACCCTTCCATTCCTGCTCTTCATGCTGGTCGCGCTTCCGGTGTTCTTCGCGCTGCGCAAAACCCCGTTTTGGCAGACTGCAGCACAATCAAAAGTTTCATTCGCCGCATTGGCGCGTAAGATAAGTAGTAAGGCCGTAGCCGATTCTCTGGGGAGTGTCGCAGAATGTTCGCGACGGAGGAACGATCGTGGTCATCAAAGCGAAGTGGTTGCCAATCTGTTTGGGACTTGCCGTTGTTGTTGCTTTCCAAGCTGCGGGTCAGGAGCAGACCAGGGCCGCAAAGCGAGAGGCTACGCCGGAGTCTCTTAAAGCGGAGATCGAAGCACTGAAGTCGCCCAGGGTCGCCTGGCGCAAGATCGTCTGGAAGAGCTGTTTGCTCGACGGGCTCAAAGAGGCGCGCGCCAAGGGCAAGCCCGCCTTGCTCTGGGTCTTCATCGACCGGCCTGTCGACGACGCACGCTGTTGAGTGTTCGCCGGCGCCGTCCGTGAGGCGGTACTATCCAATCCTGATGTCATTCGTCGCGTGAATGCGGATTTCGTGCCCGTCGCTCTCAAGGCGGGCCTCATGAACAATCCACCGGACGACGTGGAAGGCCGGCTCTACGGAGAGATCGGCCGCTCCAAGGTCGTCCCCCAGGG
Organism: Chthonomonadia bacterium; assembly: GCA_041487935.1. Taxonomy (GTDB): domain Bacteria; phylum Armatimonadota; class Chthonomonadetes; order Chthonomonadales; family CAJBBX01; genus JBGPOG01. The sequence continues at coordinate 1,554 of JBGPOG010000290.1, forward strand.
CATCTGCGTCGTCAACTCCGCCGGCAAGGTGTTGGACTGGGCGGTGATGTTCGACGACGACAAGAGCGTGCTCGCCTTTCTTGACCGCAGCGCCAAGCGGTTCGCCCAGTTTCCCAACGCGAAGAAGCCCGTCGCAGCCGAGCGCTACGGGAGGTTCCCGAGCCAGAAGGTCGCGGATGTCGCGGACAACGGCGAGGTCCTGCCTGTTCCCGACCGCCATCCCGAGGGCAAAAGCTGCCCGGCGAAGCCGCTAATCCCGCAGGGGACCATCATCGCCAGGGTGTTTGGACGGGCGCTCGACGCGGACGGCACCCCCATGGCCGACACGGTGCCCCAGGAGCACTACGCCGAGGACCGCTTCCACGTGCCCGTCGCCATGCAAGAGACATTGGCCCAGGCGCTCGCAGACGCGGGCACCCAGCGCCCTAGCAACGGGCGTCCGCAGGGACGCTTCCGGTTGGCCGACAACCTGGCCCGGCTGTTCGTGAGCAATGCGTTCCTGGGGCAACTGGACGTGAAGCCGTTTGATGCCGACCATCCCGGCGGCAAAGGCGTTCTCGAGGACTGCGAGTTCTGGGCGAAGGCCGAGCCCGGCGGTAAAGGTCCGATCCGGCTCAGTATCGAAGGCAAGTCGGAGGCCGCGGGAGGCTCGAGGGACGACGACAGGGGCGACGGCGCGCGGTGGCGCCACGACGTCAAGCTCACCTGGGAAGGCATCATCGAATTGGAGGGGAAACGAATGTCTCGTCTGCTCCTCGTGGCGCGCGGCTCCGAAAAGCTCACGTGGGCAAACCGGGGGCAGGAGCTGAAGAAGCAAGCGGACGTGACTCTCTTACCTGCGGGCCACGCCATCGATCTCAACTGCGGCGTTCGCTACGGCATTATCGGCGAACCGGTCGCCGCGGACGAGGCAGGCGCAGACGATGCGCAGGCGGAACGGCCCCTTCAGGTCCAGGAGGACCGCGCGCCGGTGATCCAGATGCTCGGCGGCCCGTTCATCGTCTTCCGCGATAAGGTGCAGGAGGAGCTGAAGCTCTCGCGCGAAGATAAACAGAAACTGCTGGAAAAGTTCCCCTACTACGCTCAGGAAACCATGAACGTTTTTCAGAGGCTCGGTAACAAGGAAGGGGAGGAACGGGAGAAGGAGCTCCAGTCCTATCGACAGAAAGCGCAGGAGAAACTGGCCGCCTTCCTCAAGGAAGCCCTGAAGGACGCACAGCTCAAACGGCTGCGAGAACTGGACATTCAGCAGGAAGGACCATTCGCCCTGCTCTCCCGGCCCGACCTCGGGATGGAGCTGAAGATCACTGACGGGCAGCGGATGCAATTCATGCAAGTCGTGCAGGAGATGCAGCAGAGAATCGAGCCGCTAATGCGAGAGGCTCAATCCGGGGGCAACCCCCGGGAGCTCGGGCCTATGATTAAGAAGATCCGCAAGGAACAGGCGACCAGGATCGAGGCGACGCTGAGCGAATCGCAGAAGAAGCAGTGGAAGGAGATGCGCGGCAAACCGTTCGATCTGGGAGATTGACCCGGCTGCGGTTTCAGTCTCCCGAAGTTACGGGCACGATGGATTGCGGCAACCAGATGAATTGCGGGGTAGGTTGCCTCCTGGTCGAACGCCGAACGGCATTTGGACCTGGGACGGGAATATGTAACCAACTGCCGGACTCGCACTTTCGGCTGCTCGGTCGCCCCGATCGAGTGGCTCTTGCGTTACTTTGTGGTACTTAAATCCTATCTTGTTCACAACCGTCTTGTTCACAACCGTCTTGACTCACTTGTCTGCCTTTGCTCTGCCATTCACTTCCGCTCAATTTCGCGTATAGCGGCCACGGGCCTCGGCGCCGATCTCACCCGCCGGCGAGAAGTTGTCGACGCCTTTCTTGCCGCCTCGCGCGGCAGTGGCTTCGACGCGCTTTTCGCGGCGCTCGACCCAGACATCGTGCTCCGGCTCGGCCTGAGCACGAAGCGCACGTCATGCCCCCGTTGCTTCATCACGAGTTTGCCGCGCGTGAACCTCACCCGATAGACCTCCGGCGGAAACTCTATCGTCGGCACGAACTCCTTCCCGTCGCCTTCGAAGATACGCGTGGTCCTTAGCCGCAATGTATCTCCCCTGAGCGAATAGACGAACTTGCCGTGCCCGTTCGAACTGGACCTACCGGCAGGCTCGGCGAATGTCCCCGTGCCGTCGGAGCGAAAGGTTACCGTGACGCGCTGCCTTTTTAGCCCCCACTGATCTACGCCAAACAGCGTGGGAGTTCCACTCTGAGTGACAACGCCCGCCCACTTGCCAACAAGTCGCAAGCCTTTCGTGGCCCGAGCCACAGGGCTCGAGAGGATCACACAACCGAGCGATAGCGCAAGAAAGAAGGTCCGGCTTGTGGAGTAATTTTTCAACAACTAAACCCTCCGCATAGCGGCTTAACGCTGCTTTTCAGCCGCGCCGAGCGTGAGCGGGCAAACCCGGGATCCAGCAGCGCCTTGGGGCGCAGGCTGCAACAGCTTGTTCGATGCCGCGTGCTCCCGATACCCATCGCCGCACATAGCAACTCTCATTTGCCCGGCAGAACACCCTCAGCGGAGGATGGATAGAACGATAAAAGGAACAAGATTGAACAGAATGATTCCTATCTTGAAGAGGCTCATCGCGGCGTACTGTATGGCGTCGAACTGGTCGCGCGATAGGCTGAACCATCCGCCATGGATGCGCGGCATCCAATCGTGCGCGAACACGAAGACCGTAAACCACACCGTCAGAATTCCGCAGTCGATAACCGTAAACCATAAAAGAAATCTGCGGGTGAGTTCGATGGTCATCTTCTCGTCCTACTTTCGGCATCTAACTGCTGATATACCTATACGGCGGATTGACGTATTTCTCAGCCAGTAGAAGACGAAGACCCAATCTTATTCCCCGGGCGTGTCACGCTAATCATTTTACTTCCCTTCTCACTCGCCTTCGTGAAGGGCTACAGACACCCGGAGCAGGGCAATTGAGGCGGGAGCTCGGTAGCGAAGTGGATGAGGGTCTTTTCGACTTCCGTGAGCACCGATTCGTTCGCCGCTTTGTACTTGGGGCCGGGGCTGTGCGGATGGAGTAGCGATCGAGATTCGGATTCGTCGAAGGCGTCCAGGTCAAATCGGCCAGGGAGGTCGCCGCGTTCCGGAGGCCGGCAGCGTAAGCTGGATCGGGTGCGTCGAGCTGGCTCAAAGGGGCAGACTAACACCGAGCCACTGCTAGATCGGGATTTCGACATAACCGCCCGGACCAATCCCTTCTACAGCGGTCATAATGTCGGCGATTCGCAATTGAATACGGGGCCGGGAGGTTGACAGAAGCACGAGGACCGCCAGATTTCGCCCGATTAGGTTTTGCTGATACTTCAGGTTCTGGTCGGTGGTAATCAGCAATTCGTAACCGGCACGTTCAGCAGTGTCGAGTAACGCCCCGTTTCCCAGATGCGACCAGCCACAGTGGAATGCGGTGTCCACCGCGTGCCCCAAGAGGTGTCGCCGCAGCGGCACTGGAGTGCCCTGATCGAACAAGATCTTCATGAACGAGTAGAATTCGCGACGCACGCCTCGGCATTGAGGATGGCCTCGACCTGTGACCGCTCGACACCGGGGAACCAGGAGAGAAAGTCTTCGATCGATGCGCCATCCCTCAGGTTCTCAAACAGCGCCGCCACAGGCACCCGAGTTCCGCGGAAGACCCACGCTCCACTTACTTTGTCCGGGTGTCTCTCGACGGCAGCGCAACTAACCCAGGTGTCCATTTCATACCTCTCGTTCATGTCCGATAGCCTAATTACTGGATTATACCGCGTACTGCCCCGCAGCACCGAATTGCGACCGCTAGGCCCAATACTGTTCGTTTAAGATTCCCGATGTCCAGTCCACGACGGTGGACTTCGCTATGAGTAGCCGCGAGTTTACTCGCCAGGTGGCGTAACCGAACAGTATTGCCGCTAGGCCCCTTTGCGTCAAATCGCGTCGTATCTACCCCGCCAGGGTCACACTCACCGTATTTCTCCCCTTCTCATTGGCCGTTGTGAGGACGACGTACACCCGGAACAGCACTGTTAAGATGGAGACTACGGGGCCTTCGTTGTGGAGAAGTGGGGTCGGGCATTTGTCTACCCCCGAGACGACCGATTCATCTTTCTCTCAGAGAGGCTAGAGGTCGATCTGCCGATTCCAGTCAGCGATGTAAAGATATATGCGGTGGAATTCGCTAGGCAATAATAGTCTGTTATGAGCGATGAAGTTCCGTACCTTCTCAAGATCATCCATCCTCTGCTTCAACCAATGCTGAGTCGGGATGATATGCTGGAAATGCTCCCACTTGTCTATTATGACCGAGGCAAGATCGCCAAACTCCACAAAGCCGAGCAAATCGGACTTCTCCCCCTCTAGCCACAATGCTGTTCGGTTAACGATGTAGGGGCGGCCCTGTGTGGTCGCCTTTGAC
>JBGPOG010000291.1:0-6024 GCA_041487935.1 Chthonomonadia bacterium
CCAAGTCGTATCTGTCCTTTGCCATTGGGAAACAATTCGATCATATGCCCGTTGGATTTTCTTCAGCCCTCTTGCCTTGAAATGTCGTGTCATTTGATAGTGGACAACCGGGCACAGCACAAATTCTGCACCTGCAGCAACAGATTGCCGGTAACGAAGATCGCTGGGTGCAATCTGCTTGAGTATATAGTTAAGGATGTCTGCATCGATCAGGTATCTCAACCTGGCTTCCTCGGCCATGTCAGATCGAAGGGGTGATTATAGATGAAGCGTTCCAATTCCTCAAGGGCGACTTTGTCTTCGTCCGTGATTTCAGAATGCCATTCGTCGAGCGCAGCCAGCATTTCCCGTTGCTTGTCGCTCAGATCCATCGAGCCGTTCTGCTGATCCGGTAGGACGGTTACTCGAACTCGATGGCCCTTAAGTTGTTCGGCATGCCCGAGAATCTCTTCCCATGTTCCTTCTAACACTTCCATTGTAACTGCCATCACCTATCACCTCCTCTGCCATTGTACCATTCAGCCCGTCGGCGCGCCAGGGATCTCAGGCGGCGCTGTCGGACCGGAGGTCGAGGTAATCAAGCTCCTGCGGAGTAAGATTGATCTCCAATGCCTCCGCGTTCGCTCTAAACTCATCTGCATTAGCGCAGCCGACAAGCGCAAAGATGTTCAGCGGCTGGCTCATTACCCAGGCCATGGCGATCTGAGTAACCGTTGCAGATTTTGAGGTCGTCAGTTCCCGAATGCGATCGAGCCGTTGAAAGTTCTCTTCGGAACAGTAACACTCCACGCAGAGCTTGTCGAAGTAGCTGTCGAACGTTTCGAGGTTGTCTCGCGTAAATCGCCCTGAAAAGAAGCCTCCCGCCAGGCTGGACCAGCAGAATAGCGGGGTATTGCTTTCGGTATACCAGTTGCGGGCCGTCTCACCTTGCCGGCCGCCGATCGAGATGCAGCCGGGCCACGGCTCTTTGATCTGCACGGCGAGGCTGAAGTTTGGGCTGCTGCAGGCGAATGGGATCAAACCGTGCCCTGACGCGAAGGCGTTGGCTTCGGCGATACGTTGATGGGACCAATTTGATCCTCCGAAGGCGCGAATACGACCCGTGCGCACGTGCTCATTCAACGCCTCGACGATCGGTCCTACGGGAACGTCCGGGTCATCTCTATGGAGCACATAGAGGTCCACGTATTCTAGCTGCATTCGGGCGAGCGAATCATGGAGATCGACCGCGATGTCGAACGGAGTCACCCGTCGGCGATCCTGGTTGTGGTGACAGCCTTTGGCGAGTATCACGACCTCCTCGCGAATCCCGCGCTCTTCGATCCACCGGCCCAGGAGCCGCTCCTGGTCGCCTCCGCCATAGACGTGAGCCGTGTCGAACGTGTTACACCCTAGGGCGAACACACCATCCAGCAGTGCACGACTGGCGTCGGGGTCCTTCGAGCTTAGCGGAACGGTCCCCTGAACCAATCGTGAGACGGGCTTGTCGATACCGGGAATCTGGCCGAATATCATCGATAACGTCCCTTCTTGGTGGAGTAACTACCCAGCGTAGTGTCTCCGGCTCGTCCTTACAATGCGAGGCAAAAACACCCATGCGGGCGGCCGTCTGGCCAGATTACTCACAAAGGCGGTTCGGAATGACGCTCTTGCCGCTTTGTTGTCGCTGTAATGACATTACTGAGACACTACACCAGAGTCCTAAATGGCCGGTCTATTTCGCCGAACCTGAACCTTCCCTCGGTCCCGTGAGATCGTAGCACCAGAGACGATCGAGGTCTCTGATATACAACCGGCCGTTCGAGATCACCGGGTACGCCCAGGCCTTGGTGTTCGAACGCTCCGGTTGATCCGGCGGGGTGAAGCGGCCCTTCTCACGGTAGCTGTCCGGAGTGGCCTCGACGAGGGCAACATCCCCGTTTTCGCCATGTAAATAGAGCCTGCCATCCGCATAACAGACGGACGCCGGGCCGACGCATTTGTCATCCCACCTTGGGTTTCCCGTTTTGAACTCCACACATTGGAGAGTCTGGCTGCCCGTGCCATAGAAGAACTCACCGATACGCACGACTCCCCCGATGGTGACGGGTAGCTTCTTGGAGAAATACACCTGCTCGGCCTCGAATGAGCCGCTGTTCGTCTTGATTTTCGCAAGCCCGCCTCCACCCATAGCCGAGGCGCTGTAGACGCAGCCGTCATGATATATTGGCGTCGGGATGTTCGCCGGGCTGTTCTTGGCCGTGGCGTCGAAACGCCAGAGGAACTTACCCGATTTGGCATCTACTCCAACCACGCCCTTTTGCACGAACTGGATGTACTGCTTAACGCCGCCAATCTCCGCGATGGACGGGGAGGCGTAGCCGGCTTGATCGGCGCCTGGAATGGCGGATTTCCAAATGACGTCCCCGGACCTCTTGTTCACGGCGACCATCGTGGCCGAGCTGCCGCCCGGAGTGCAGATAACAGCGTCACCGTCTACCAGCGGAGATTCCGAATACGCCCACACGCCGGGCTGCCCGCCAAAATCCGTTCTCAGATTCTTATGCCAGCGAGTCTTGCCTGAAGCGGTCTCCAGACAGACAAGATCGCCATCCGAACCCAGGGCGTACAAAACCTCGCCATCAAGTGTCGTTGTCGATCTCGCGCCCGGATAACTCGGGACTTGATTCGGATTTCCGACCTTACCGATTCGAGTGGCCCACAACAGTTTGCCATTCCTTGCGTCCAGCGATTGGACGAATTCGTCGGCCAGACCCCTGTTACTCAATAAATACATCCGCCCGCCTGCAACTGCCGGCGTCGAAAAGCCGTAACCGATATCCTTCACTTGCCATAGCAGCTTCGGCCCTTCCTTCGGCCACTCCTTGAGAAGGCCGGTCTCCTTGGAGACGCCGGTGCGCTCCGGACCGCGCCATTGCGGCCAGTCCGCGGCAAACGCTCCGGTTACAGCAAACAGGGCGGCTGAGCACGCAATCGCGGTGATCCAGCGAGTACGACGGGTCATGTTAACCTCCGAGAAAGATAAAGATCGGTGAATCACGAAGCGGAGCCGGAACGTGGACTACATCTCCGGCGGTAGTTCGATTTGGATTTGTCGAGCCGCGTACTCAAACGCTATACGCATCCGGAGTGCAGTTATATCCGGGTTCAACAATTTCCTGCAGTAGAGGTAACTGTTCACGGTTGGGGCGAATTGGTGCCGGCGACCGGTAGGGGTGAAGCATTCGGACGATCAGTTCGCGTATTCGGAGCAATGTTTGTGTCCGAATGCTTCACCCCTTCCTGCCAGTTTTGATGTCATACTTCGACCTTAGCATGTAACCAGGATGTAATGACGCAGTCCTTGAATAGTAATCTGGCGGCTTTCCCTTCACTTCACTCGCAATCTAAAGGTCCCATATGCGGAGCATTCTTCAAGTGTTCGAAACGATTGCAGTATTGCTGGTATTGGTCAATCCGGCAAACGGCCTCGAAGACCACACGCCCGCCGTCATTGAATCGGACCGCAACTGGCCCCAGTGGCGGGGGCCGCGGTGCAATGGCTTCTCATCTACGGCCGATCCCCCGATTTCATGGAGCGAGACGAGCAATATCAAGTGGAAAGTCAAAATACCCGGCAGCGGCGCATCGACCCCGGTTGTTTGGAACGATCGAGTTTTTCTGCTGACGGCAATCCCTGTCGAACAATCCGGGAAGATAAAACAGCCGGCTGCAACAGGTGCTCGAACCCAGGGCGGAGGGCCCGGAGGACCGTCGGTTGGGGCGGATACTGCCTACAAGTTCACGCTGCTATGCCTGGACCGATCGACCGGAAAGACGCTCTGGCAAAGGGTCGCGCGAGAAGAGGTTCCGCACGAGGGGCATCACCCGGACCACGGCTTCGCCTCCTACTCGGCTGTTACGGACGGCAAACTCGTATTCGCCTACTTCGGTTCGCGAGGGCTTCACTGCTTCGACGTGCAGGGAAATCCGAAGTGGTCCAAAGACCTGGGCCGCATGAAAACGCGCTACGGCTACGGCGAAGGCAGTTCTCCGGCGTTGTTCGGCGATACGATCGTCATCAATTGGGACCACGAGGGCGACGACTTCATTGCGGCGTTCGATAAGGTGACCGGGAAGGAGAAGTGGAAAACGGCTCGCGACGAGCCGACTTCCTGGGCGACGCCTTTAATCGTCCAGAATGGTGCCAGCGCGGAAGTAATCGCCGCGGCTACCGGAAAGATCAGGAGTTACGACCTGTCGACCGGGAAGCTGCGCTGGGAGTGCGCGGGGCTTTCCACGAATGCCATCCCAAGCCCCGTGTCTGCAGACGGACTTGTTTTTGCGACGAGCGGATATCGCGGCAGCGCCATGCTCGCAATCCGGCTCGGGCGAACGGGCGACCTGACCGGAACGGACGCGATTGCCTGGACCCGCAACCGGAGCACGCCGTACGTTCCCTCGCCGCTGCTCTACGGCGACCGCATCTACTACTTGGCGAGCAACAATGGCATTCTTACGTGCGTGGATGCCAAATCCGGGCAGGCCCTGATCGATGCCGAGCGGATCGAAGGATTACCAGGAGTTTACGCTTCTCCGGTCGGAGCCGCGGGCAAGGTTTACTTGACCGGCCGGAATGGAACGACTGTGGTGATCAAACGTACGGATAAACTGGAAGTCATTTCCACCAACAAGCTCGACGACGGGTTTGAGGCATCTCCCGCTCTGGCCGGGAAGGAATTGTTCCTGCGCGGCCACGAATACTTATACTGCATTGCAGAGAAGCATTAACGACGAAAGGAGTAATCCATGAATCGCGTAAAGGCTCTTATCCTTGCGAACGTGATGGCCGCCGCCATTCTCGTCTCAGGCGCCCATGCTGCAAAATGGACCGAAGGGATGAAGGAGGGCAAGCCTGCCTTCCAATCGATGGGTCCCATTACATTCGGCCCGGACGGTATTCTGTTCGTGGCGGACACGAAGTCCGCCGCGATCACGGCTATCGACACAGGCGACAAGAGCGCGTCCGCAACGGCGAAGCTCAAAAAGGTTGAAGGCATCAACCAAAAGGTCGCCGGGTTGTTGGGTACCGGCGCCGACCAGTTACTGATTGATGACATGGCCGTAAATCCGATCTCCCATAATGCCTACCTTGCCGTTTCAAGAGGGCGCGGCCCAGATGCCGTTTCAGTTCTGGTCCGCGTAAAATCGGACAGCCAGATTGAAGTTCTTACACTCGACAAGGTCAAGTTCTCGCGAGCCGAGCTACCCGACGCCCCCGCAGGCACTGCGGCAAACGGCGGCAGCTCGCAGGCAAATCCTCGCCGAGAATCCATCACCGACATCAAATACACGGACGGCGCCCTGCTGGTGGCCGGCCTCTCGAATGAGGAGTTCGCCTCGACCCTCCGCTCGATCCCGTTCCCGTTCAAGAGCGTAACCGCAGGGACCAACGCGGAGATCTACCACGGCTCGCACGGGCGCTTCGAAACGCGTTCGCCCGTGAGAACGCTGGTGCCGTTCAAAATCGGCAACGAGCCTCAGCTTCTTGCGGCATACACTTGTACGCCGCTGGTCCGGTTCCCGATCAAAGACCTCAAGCCAGGCGCAAAGATCATGGGCAAGACCATCGCGGAGCTAGGCAACCGCAACCGCCCGCTCGACATGATCGTGTACGAAAAGGGCGGCAAGAACTATCTTCTCCTTGCCAACAGCAGCCGGGGCATAATGAAGGTCAGCACCGACACGATCGAGAGCGCGGAAGGCATCACCGCGCCCGTCCAGAATACGAAGGGGCTGCCGTATGAGACGATTCAAGGCGTGACCGGCATCGAGCAGCTCGACAAGCTGGACAAAACCCACGCCCTGGTCGTACGCCGCGCCGATGCGGGCACGCTGAACCTCGAGGCGATGCCGCTTCCATGATGCTGGCGTTTTGCGTGGCTATGGCCCTCACCCCCAACCCCCACACCCAATCCTGGGGGTGGGGGCTTAGTCGCTCGACGGGGGCCTTTCCTCCGCACCCCGCGATCTCCCGTTCGGCCG
>JBGPOG010000292.1:0-6013 GCA_041487935.1 Chthonomonadia bacterium
ACTTGGACAGAACATAAGACAATGTATTACCCTTGTCTTGACTCCGCAATATTATCAAGCCGCTCGGTGAAAACGCCGATCTTGTGCTGCGAATAGCCGTTGTCCGTTTGGATAACGAAGTGCTCTAAGCCGGTAATTCGCAGAACCGATCCATATTGGCTTGGAATGGATTCGATCAAATTGGCAGCCTCGGGCAGCCAGACCCTGGGATTCATGATGTCTCCAACGTGGAGGGCCAAAAATGGGAAGTCGGACTCTATGAAACATGCAACGTCGTATCCCTGGCTTTCAGGCATGTAGATCTCCAGCGCGTAGCGTCTTAGACGGTCGTCCAACGGCATGTTCTTCTCCTTTAGCGAAGCCCGTATGAGCAAGACGCGTTCGTTTCAATGCTCAACACCCAGTTCTTCGAGTGCGTCTCAGGCTCCTGCATTGCAAAATATCCAAGCTCGCTTTGAATATCTTATATTTGTCCGGCTAATCCGCAGAAGTTGGGAGGAAACGTCCCTCACAATACAGAAACGGATTTCATCAACTTCTCCTTCGAACATTGAGGCCACACCGTGTCTCGCAAGCTGCAGTTCGCGATCGGGTTCGCTTCGCTCGCCGCGCTTGCGGCGGGTCTGCTGGCGGCTCGGGTCGCGCATCGCAGGCTACAACCAACGCTGGAAGTCTCCTTTTGGTACTGGCATTCCCCTTTTCACATGACTAAGCCCGAACGAGCGCAGCTCGACGCAATGGGCGTAAAATCGCTGTTTGTGCGAGCCGGGACTTTTATGCGCGGGGCAAGTCCGTTCGTCTGGCTCTTCCGCAGGTGTGGAAATCGCGCGCCGAAGAGCTGGGAATACACCTCGTCTTCAACTTTGGTCCGGACCTGCTGCGAGAATTCGGCAAAGCGGACAATCGCCTGTTCGCACGGCAGCTTGCTACGCAACTCGACCGCGGGATAAGCAGCGCGAGGCATGCCGGAATACAAGTTGCCGGCGTTCAGCTCGACCTCGACTGCCCCACCCGCCTGCTCGACAAGTACGCGGATTTGGTCCGCCTAATCAGATCGGATCCCGCACTCCAGAGGATTTCATTCAGCGCGACTGCCCTTCCTACGTGGCTCAATAGCGGGGAATCATTTCGTGTTCCTTAGACAACGTCCTTCCGATTGGCACAACTTCCGGCAGGGGAAGAACAGACAATGTCCCGAAGATAGTACAATACTATTATTGGGGTTTGCCCCAAGCATGGAGGCTGTATTCGGTGTACTCCGGGATAATTGAACGCTATCGGGAGTTCCTGCCGGTTGCTGATGCGACGCCGGTGGTGACTCTCTATGAGGGGAACACGCCGCTTGTTCCCGCCCCGCGATTGGGGGCGGCCATCGATCCGAAACTTACGCTCTACCTCAAATATGAGGGATTGAACCCGACCGGGTCCTTCAAGGACCGCGGCATGACGATGGCCGTGAGCAAGGCCGCCGAACATGGGATGCGCACCGTCATGTGCGCCTCCACCGGCAATACGTCGGCTTCCGCATCGGCTTATGCGGCGCGAGCCGGCCTGGATTGTTTTGTTCTGGTTCCAGGAGGGAAAATCGCCATCGGCAAGCTCGCGCAGGCGTTAGCGCATGGAGCGAAAGTCGTGTCGATAGACGGAAATTTTGATGAGGCTCTCTGCCTGGTGCGCGAGATCACGGCTACTCATCCGATTGCACTGGTAAACTCGGTGAACCCCTACAGGCTTGAAGGCCAGAAAACGGCCGCATTCGAAATCGTGGATGTTCTGGGCCGCGCGCCGGACTACCACGCTCTGCCGGTGGGCAATGCCGGGAACATTACCGCGTACTGGATGGGATATAAGCAGTACCGCGGGGCCGGGAGATCGGCAAGTCTCCCTCGGATGCTCGGTTTTCAGGCAGCCGGCGCCGCGCCGATCGTGCTCGGCAAGCCCGTGGAGAATCCAGAGACCGTTGCCACTGCAATCCGCATCGGCAATCCGGCAAGCTGGAAGGGCGCCGTGGCGGCGCGCGATGAGTCCGAGGGGCTGATCGACACCGTTACAGACGATGAAATTCTGGATGCCTACAGTCTTTTGGCCAGGCTGGAGGGAGTTTTCGCAGAGCCGGCGTCGGCTGCCGGCGTTGCCGGCATTCGCAAGCTTGTTGCGCAGGGATACTTTACTGCTCCGGCGACGATCGCAATTACGCTGACCGGGCATGGACTCAAGGACCCGAGTACGGCGATTTCGCAATCCGGCATCAGTCAAGCGCAAGTCCCTGCGACGCGCGACGCGGTGCTTCTGGCACTCGGGTATTAAGGAGAATTTGCAGGCATGGCTGAGTTTACAGTAAATCCCCAACGGAAAGATCCATACAAGAACTATAAGTATCGCGTCAAGTGGGACAACAAGTACGTTGCTGGAGTATCGCACGTCAGCGCGCTGCGGCGGGTGACGGATACGCTATCCATTCGCAGCGGAGGAGATCCATCGACTTCACACCTCTCTCCCGGGCGCACGCAATTCGAACCGATAACCTTAACCCGAGGCCGCACCCACGACACCGAATTCGAGAACTGGGCGAACAAGGTATTCCACTTTGGCGCCTCAATCGGCGCTGAAGTGTCCCTAAAGGATTTTCGTAAAGATATCATCATTGAACTCCTAAACGAAGCCGGCCAGGTTGCGCTTGTGTACAAGGTGTATCGGTGCTGGCCTTCTGAATATATTCCGTTAAGCGAATTGGACGCGAGTTCAAAAGGGTTCGCGTTCGAACAGATCACGCTGCAGTGCGAAGGATGGGAGCGGGACACCAGCGTTCCGGAGCCCGCCGAACCGGCAATCAAGTCGTAATCGCCGCACACAGGGACACTCATTTGAAACTTACCATTGACCTTGACACAATGGCGTATGCCTACCCCGAAGTTCCCATTCCCTCCGTTTGGACGATTCGCCAGAAGGTCGACGCGCCGGTAACGCCGGATGTCGAGACGGCCGCACGAAACGCGTTGGCTCCTATTCTGGGAGATCCGCGGCTGAAGACCGGCGCTTCCGTTGCGGTCGGGGTTGGAAGCCGCGGGATCAATAACCTCGTGCCGATCGTCCGTACGGTAATCGGCGAGTTGAAGGCTCAAGGGATGGAGCCATTCATCGTCCCGGCGATGGGGAGCCATGGCGGAGCGACCGCGGAGGGCCAGGAAGAGGTCCTGCGAAGCTATGGAATTAGTCCGGATAACGTCGGCGCGCCGATCAGGGCGACCATGGAGGTCGCGCAGGTCGGCGCCCTGGACGACGGATATCCTGTCTACTTCGACTGCAATGCGTATTCCGCGGACGCCGTGATTGTGGTCAACCGGATCAAGCCGCATACGGATTTTGCAGGCGAAATCGAGAGCGGGCCGGCCAAGATGTGCGCGATCGGTCTGGGCAAGCAAAAAGGAGCGAGTACGATCCATCGATTCGGCGCGGACGGCCTGAGGAATATCATGCCGAAGGTCGCCCGGCGGCTAATCGAGACGTGCAGCATCGTCGGCGGGATCGGGATCATCGAAAACCAGTTCGGCCAAACAGCGGAAATCCACGGTCTGACGGCATCTGAGATGGGCCGCGAGAAAGAGACCAGGCTGCTGGCTCGCGCTAAGGAGCTCGCGCCGAGACTCGCCTTTCAGTCGCTCGACGTGCTGGTAATCGATGAGATGGGCAAGAACATCAGCGGATGCGGGATGGATTCTCACGTAATCGGGCGGGCCAGAATGCCATCGATCTCCGAGTCGGACTGGGATGGACCGGACGTGCGCATCATCGCGGTACTGGATATCACCGGCGTTTCTCACGGAAACGCCGCGGGGTTCGGATTGGCGGATTTTACCACGCGGCGTCTCATCGAGCGCACGGACTTTTACGCTACGTTCATGAACCACCGAACGAGCGGCGAGGGAGGCGTGCACCGAGGCCGGATGCCGATTGTCCTGGAGGATGCGGATTCCTGCGTTCAGGCAGCCATCGGCGGTTGCGGGCGCGGAAGATATGAAACCGTGCGGCTGGCGAGGATCCGGAATACGGAGTTTGTCGGAACTCTGGAAGTATCAGAGGCCCTTATGGAGGAAGTTCGGAGCCGGGACGATCTAGAGATTCTGGAACAGGCCCATCGCCCAAACTTCGATGAACCGTTAGCCGTTAGCCATTGAAGTATTTGCCATTATGAACGTAATGAACGCGATCGAAGAATCACGTGCCACGTTCATATTTCTTCCAATCACCGTGAGCTGCCCATTCTGTTCATTACGTTCATAACGGCTGATTATAAGGATCAAATGGCACTTACAATTCGGCGAGTAGAGAGGGATGATGCCGGCGCGATACTCGACTTGATTGCCGCGTTGGCGCACTATGAGAAGCTCGAACCGCCGGATGCCGGAGCGCGCTCCCGATTGATCGATGACGGCTTCGGCGAGCGACCGCGTTTCGAGGCATGGCTGGCGGCAGAAAACAGGATGCCGGTCGGATATGCAATCTTCTTCGAAACCTACTCCACTTTCCTTGCACGCCCGACGCTCTATTTGGAAGACTTGTTCGTTTTGCCGGAATTCCGAGGACGAGGGATCGGATACGCGCTGTTCCGCAAGGTCGCATCGTTGGCGGTTGAACGGGAATGCGGGCGCATGGAGTGGTGCTGCCTGAACTGGAACAGCTCAGCTCTGGAGTTCTACAAGCGAATTGGCGCGAAGCCTCTCGACGAGTGGACGTACCTCCGTCTTCTCCCAGAGCAGATCGCGGTACTCCCCGAAACCGCCAAGTCACCTCCATTCGCACCCGAGTGGACGTAGAATCTGTGAACTCGGAATAGGGAGAAGACTGGACGTCATTCGGAGCACTCCACCGTGCTGCGCGCGGCCGTGCAAGGAATAACACTTGTAGAGCCGCCCATGCGAAATCCGGCATTGCTGGCGGCATCCGTCTCAGAGCACGCCGTATTTCGCATAGACCTCCGCAAGGAGGGCCCCTTGCTCCAACTCTTCTCGGGTGTTGTTTTCCGCCGAAACCTTCCGCCAGGCAGTCTCGAGGACTTGTCGCTCAATCGCGCGCGGAATGACCACGACGCCGTCGATATCGCCAACTACCAGGTCTCCAGCCTCGGTCTTCACACTACTGATGGATACTGGGATGTCGAATTCGACGACGCGTCCGCGCCCCTTGCTGTCGACCGGCTTGTAACCGCACGAGAAGATGGGAATCCGCAGTTCGCGAATACGCCGCACATCGCGAATTAGACCGTCGGTTACCATTCCGCGCCCGCCCCGCTTGAGGCAGGCCGTGCTCATTAGCTCGCCGAGGGTCGCAATTTGCTTCGATGCATTCGTCGCCATCACGGCCACGTCGCCCGGTGTGAGGCTGTCCATGGCCTTCATTTCGCCTTCATAAGGGCTCTCGAGAATATAGTCCACTTCTTCCCATAAGGACGTCCTAGCGCGGCCGACCAGAACCAGGGTCTCATCCGTAGGACGGATTTCCGGCCCCATCGCCTGGTTGCGGCATCCGGCTTCATCGCAGCTATCGCTCAACACAGCCGTGTAGAGGTTGATCTCAATCCACTTGAAAAGATCCGAATCAATTCGTGGTATCGCCGTCATTTCATCCTTCATCCTTCATCCTTGAACCGCCGCTCCCACCCCTCTCCAAATAGGTTGAAGAAAACGGGTTCGTATGGGTGTCTTGCGATCACGTCGCGATCCAGGTCAATCCCCAGACCGGGCTTGTCACTCAGAGCAATAGCGCTTTGAATGACATTTGGGCTCCCAGGCACTGAATCCTTTACCTGCGGCTTCATGAAGTCGTCGAATACTTCCAGGATTTTGAGGTTCGGGATCCCGATCGCAATGTGGGCCGATGCTGCGGTACAGACCGGACCTTGCGAGTTGTGCAGCGCTACAAGCAGGCTGTATGCTTCCGCCCAGGCGCAAAGCTTGCGCATCTCCGTAAGGCCGCCGCAATAGAGAACGTCGGGTTGGAGAATGTCCACGCAGCG
>JBGPOG010000293.1:0-6011 GCA_041487935.1 Chthonomonadia bacterium
CCGGCAGCACCATGACCGACCGTCAAACACATCTCGCTAACGTTCGCTCAAAGACGCTTGGGATTACTCCCGAACAGGCGCTTAAAAAGGCCGCGGACGCCGCGCCGGTCAAACGGATCGCCGAGCCGCGAGAAATAGCCGACGCGGTGGTTTTCCTGGCCTCGGAGCGAGCGAGCTATATAACGGGCGTTTCATTGTTAGTAGATGGGGGCGTCTGCCAGTCTCCCGTTTAGAAGAGCTATCGCGATTGCGAAACGTACTATCCCTTCATACGTCTACACTTCGGAGCGGTTTACCGTTCACGTTCGCCAATCTCACGCGTAGGCCAGATCGAGCGGCCATCGATGATCGGGCAGGGCGCCAACGATCCGCGAGTCAACAAGGTGGAGGCGGAGCAGATCGTGAAAGCGATGAAAGACCGCGGCCTGCCGGCGGCCTATCTTCTCTATCCGGATGAAGGCCGCGGAATCGCGCGGCCCGAAAATAATCTGTCGTTCTCCGCAGTGGCGGAGGGATTCCTTGCAAAATATCTCGGCGGACTCTACGAGCCAATCGACGCCGCGTTCAAGGGCTCGAGCATACAGGTCATGGAAGACGGCGGAGATCTGCGGGATTGAAGGCGGCGGCCGACGCAATGGCAGGCCACAAGTAGACTCTATGATGTAGGATTCGGGCGCCCGGATTACCGGGCGCCCGATTTGCCGACTCAGAACCGCACGTTTAGCTGCGTGGTAAATGTATTGAAGTTATAAGAAGTTCCACTCGGCGCTCCGATCGCTCCGTGTCCGTTGAAGTCGCCGATCTGGTAGCTTAACTTGAGGCGCGTGTTCGACGTGAGATTGTAGGACGTTCCAAGCGTGATGTAGTGCTCGGTTGGGTGAACCGTGCCGGTTCCGAGGTTGGGAATCCCGGTGTGGTTTCCTGCGAGCGACCAGTAGACTCCCTCCCAATCGATTGTCGTTCGGAAGTTCTTCGACACATCCCAGCGAAGCCCAACAAGGATGCGATTGATATTGTCGTCCCGTCCCAATCCGCCGTTGCCGGTTAGAGGGCCGATTGCCCGATCGTGTACTGCGGTGAAATACTGCCCGCCGGCGGTAAGGCCAACCGTCTTGGAGACGTTATACGAGAAATCGTAATAGGGTCCCTGAATGTTGGTGGGATTCAGCCAGTTTCCGATTCGTCCCCAATAGCCTGGCGCATAGAACAGCGGGTCGATATACCGGTACCCGGCATTGGCATTGAAGCTGCCATAGCCGTAGTTGACTCCGGCGTTGAACGCGTTGTTCTGGTGAAGCCCCACCCAGGTCGTGCGTCCTGTCAAAGTCATCGTCTTCGCCCAATTCAGGTCGATTTGCGTGTCCTTGGTGGGCTTCAGGTGAAAGTCCGAACCGAGCGTCTTAACGGCATTGAATCCTCCGTTAGGACCACCAGCAAATCCTCCCGGTCTGCGATCCGCGACCTCAAATGTGGAGAATCGGGCATATCCTCCTTGCATCAAGTTGAAAGGAGCTCCCACGGTGACCCCCGCGATTTGACCCGCTATCAAGGCGTTCCCGGACAATCCCGCCAATTGGCCGGCAGTCTTCAAGCCGTTGGAGAATACGGTCTGTCCGAAACCTCCGTTCCCGGCATCCACGCCGGCTATCGGGCTGTTCCAGGCAGGTCCATGGGTGCCCGTGACGCTGCTGAACTGACCGGCAAAGGCATTCAACATGATTTGGTGGCAGAATTTGGTGTGGAACATCGCTCCGTCCATCATGTAGCTTCCGCGGTCCTCGTACGGGATATCGAAATAAGTGTCTACGTCCGGTTTGTAGAGTGTCAGAGGGCTGATCTTAATCGGGATACGCCCCATTTCCAGCTTTCCGTCGTGCCCGATCGGGCTGAAGGGAAACTTGAGCTCCAGCTTTTGTAGATACGCGTCGCCCGAAGGATCCGGCTTGAGTGGCATGACGGTCGCAAAGCTGCCGGAATAGTACTCTCGAAGGTTATTGTAGGTGATAATGCCGAGGATGCTGGGAGAGCCGCGGTACAGGCGGTCTGGCACAACAGGGCGATCCCTCCGGTCGTCGCGCACGTACAGCCTGGGCGCCGGTCTTATAAACGGGTCGAAGCCGGTGGACCGGTCCAGCCGCCTCAAGGTGTCAGAGATTCGCAAACCTTTGGAATGACGATATTCCTCGCTGTTTTCCTCGGGCTCAGCGCTCGCCGATTCTGTCAGATCGAGGGCGCAAAGAGTGTCCGTGTCAAGCAGCGCGCTTCTCCGTCGAACCCTCGGCGTCGTGCGCGTGGATGGCCCGAGACGGGCGGCGATGCCAAGCATGAGGCTGTAACGTGGAAACTGCTGGCCTACCTGAGGCGTGAACCGGCCGTCCTCATCGACATAACCGCCATCGGCATTGGCGGAGCGCATCCCCAACCAAGTACTTCCGAAGATCCTGGGCATCCGGTCGAGCGCCGCCTTGAGATCCGCGATATCTTTCGCAACGCCGTCCAGCCGGCGGTTGACTGCCGTCAGGCTTGTCCCCAGCCTGGCAAGCTCATCTTTGAAGGTCTGAGCCAGCCGGCGAAAATCATCGAGTTCCTGAGGTCGAACTCCTGCCGGACCCGACTCGCCTGCAGCGCCCCTCTCGCCAGCCGGACCGTTTTCGCCCGTCGGACCGGTCGCCCTGGGCGGACTATGTGGCGGCGTCTGGCCACCTAGGGTTTTCAAAGCACGATCGAGCGCTTCCGCGAATTCGTACCGCGTCAAGGTTCTGCGTCCCCGGAAATGGCCGTCAGGGTAGCCGAGAAGAATCTTTCGCTCCTGCAGGTTGTGCATCGCCTCGTAAGCCCAGTGGTCTTTCTGAGCGTCCACAAAGTCGGCCTGTCCCCATGCGCGAACCACGGGCGCGCACGCAAAGAGAACCAGGCAGGCGCAGATCGCTGACTTTACATTCATTCGCATGTCTCCTATCGTATTGCGATTGTCGTAAAACGCAGGCACGAGGAGCACATCTTAGCAAACTGAAAGGGAGAGCAATAAGAGACGTTCGGGGAGAAGTGAAAGCGATCCAGGTTACCTTTCTGCCTCTCCAAATCGGACGGCTGCGAATTACCCGGACTTCCAGATTGCGGGGCCCGGAAAAGCGTGCCGGCAATTTCAAATTCTACACTAGCATAAGTACCGGGTGGCTGTCAAGAAATGCAGGCGAACGCGGAGGCGATATTGACACTGTATGGAAGAGTGGGCTATACTACTTTCGTTCTCGCCGTAGCCGCAAATTGCTTCGGTATTCTATGCGGCAAGCCCCGTATTTGCGGCAGAAGCAGACGTCATCTTCTCCCCATCCGGCTGTACTTCGCCGCCGTAATCGCGCTGGCAAGTTAGCTCGAGCGGATGCGTTCTAATGCAGAGAGTTCGTACTGAACAACCAACTCACGATTGTGTCGTCGTGAAGGCTTTGCGGCGACCCGTCAATCGAATGGGCATCCGAAAATTGTAAGGGCGCTCGCATCAGGGTAGCATAAGTCCATATGCATAGCACCGACTCCTCATTGGACCTCCAGCTACTGCGGGCGCTTGCAAAACGCAGAAAGCATGTGTGGGTTCCCATAGCCCTCGTTACGTTCTTCGTTTCCCTCTGCTACGGCCTTTTCTTAATGCCGCAGGGCTTTCAGGCGAAAGTATCGATTGCCTTTCCCCAATCCACCTCTCTTTCATCCGGATTAATTGGAAGCTTGATCGGCGCATCCGCATCCTCGGCGAACACCAAGTATGTGGGAATCGTTAAAAGCTCTCGGTTGGCGCGTGAAGTCGAACAGAAAGCGCACGTCCAGCAGCTTCTGAATCTTCCATTGGCGGGCGATGCCGTCCAGACCATCAAGGACGGCCTGACCGTTGACGATAATCCCCGAGACGGTTTGATGTACATTACCGTTCAGCTTCCGGGACCTGCCCGGTTGTGGCCCGGGGCGGGCCGCCAACGCGATCGAGTGAAAGCAACTGTCACGACTACAGCTTCGGAATATGCGAAGGCTCTTCGTCGATACGTCGCCGTTTCGGACGTAGACAAAGAAGCGATTCTGCTTCGTGCCTCCGAAGACCGCCTCCGTAAGGATCGCGCCGCCTACGACGGCGCCGTGAAACTGCTCGTAGATTTCGTAAAGACGGCGTCAGTGTTTCCGTCCGAGCAATCCGCAGCCGGAACGTCGGGAAAATCGACAGATCCCCAATCAGCCAGGGCGCACACATCGGTGCTCGAGGCCCTGTATACTCGGCGAGCCCAACTCGAGACCGATATCAAATCCGCGTCGGCGGCCATTCAAGCGGAAGACGAGCAGCGTCGCGAACTCGTAAACAATGTAGAATCGGTTCCGCTGGAAGATCCGCTGCTCGCGCAGACTCGCCTGTCACTTTTCAGCAAGCAATCAGAGCTCGATTCGCTGCGCGTGCAGCTCGGTTCCAGCCATCCGATGGTTGAGAACGCTAGACAACAGGTCGCTGTATTGAAGAAGCAGTTCGAGCGGCAGCGCAAGGCTGCTCTCTCGGGCAGAACCTCCGCCCGGGCGGAAGCCCAGGCGCAGCTTACAGCCATGCAGGCGGGGCTCGACACCGTTGTGCAGAGTACGGCAAAGGCCGAGAATAAGGCGCAAATGGCCCGCGAGTCACTGGCCGATTACGAAATCTTGCACAATAACGTGGAGATTGCGCTGGACACGCTGAAGGCGACCGTGACCAACGTCGCGGTATTGCAGCTTCAAACCGTTTCCGCCAAGAACCGGATGACCGTCGTCGACGATGCGCGCCCTCCGCGTACCGGCTCTCCGGGGCTGGTGATGATTCTTGCAGGCTCCCTGTTTCTTACGGGAGTAGTTCTAGGCTCTGTTGTGGCGTACGATTACTATCGATTTGCCGGTAGTTTTGAGCCGGCTTGAGTTCGCTGATACGTCGCTATTGGTTCGATCGACAGGCGGATTGTTGAAGAGAGGATTGCGTTGTGAAACATGCCCTGGTCACGGGCGGCGCCGGGTTTATCGGAAGCCATCTGGTGGACCGGATGCTCTCGACAGGATGGCGCGTCACGGCCGTCGACAGCTTCGATCCGTTCTATGACCCCCGGATAAAAGAAAGAAACATTGAAGCACACAACCGCGACCCTGCTTTTCGGTTGCACCGCCTGGACATCCGAGACTGTAGTGGTCTACGCGAAAACCTGCACGGCGAATTCGATGTCATCGTCCACCTCGCTGCTCGCGCAGGTATCCGCCCATCCCTCCGTGATCCTCGGAGTTACGTCGACGTAAACGTTTGCGGAACGCAAACACTCCTGGAGTTGACCCGCGAGTGGGGTACACCACAGTTTGTGTTTGCGTCGTCGAGCAGCGTATACGGAGTCAATCCGAATGTACCGTGGAGTGAACAGGACCGGAACCTTCTTCCAATTAGCCCCTATGCCGCAACGAAGTTGAGTGGGGAGCTGCTAGGGCATACATATAGCTATCTCTACGGCATCCGATTCCTCGCTCTCCGCCTGTTTACCGTTTATGGACCAAGACAGCGTCCGGATCTCGCTATACACCGTTTCGCCAGGCAGATGCTTGATGGCCGGCCAATACCGTTGTTCGGCAACGGCGATACCAGGCGTGACTATACATACGTCTCAGATATCGTGGATGGGATCATGGCCGCAACTGAATACAATCATTCGGGTTTTGAGGTAATTAATCTCGGCAATACGAAGACGGTATCCCTCGCTGAAATGGTGCGGGCGTTGGAAGACGCGTTGGGCGTCAAAGCCGTTGTAGAGTATCATCCGGAGCAGCCGGGCGATGTCGCACAGACCTGGGCCAATATTCGGCTGGCAAAGGAACGGCTGAATTTTGAGCCACAGGTAGAATTTCGGGAAGGCGTCCGACTCTTTGCCGAATGGCTGCAGAGAGATCTTGCCGATAAGACAACTGCCGGAAAATCCGGTGCGCTTGTCCCGTAGACCCAAAACATCCGGGAGTATCGCAACTCAATGGTA
>JBGPOG010000294.1:0-5995 GCA_041487935.1 Chthonomonadia bacterium
ACTGTTTGAAGGGCAAGCCGATCAGCTCCTCGCGAGAGTATCCTGTCAGGGCTTCCATCTGCTGGTTGACGTCCGTGATGATCCCCACGGGGTCCGTTGTCATCAGCGCGTCGATGTTCGATTCGATCAAAGAGCGGGTGTAAAACTGCTGGTCGCGTAATTGCAGCTCCAACTGCTTCTGCGCGGTGATGTCGCGGGCTCCGGCAAGAATCCCAAGCGGCGCGCCGGCCGCGTCGGTAAAGACGCCCGCGTTAAGGCTCACCGTAATTCGCCGTCCGGGCCGGGTAATAAGAACCAGCTCGTAGGCAATAACCCGTCCTTCCGAAAGTGTTTGTTGTACACCCGCTCGTGCGTGAACAGGCTCAGTGAAATACTCTGAGAACTTCGAATTGATGAGGTGTTTGCGAGAGTAGCCGGTCAGCCGCGTGGCTTCCTCGTTCACGTCGGTAACAACTCCGTCCGGCGCGATGGCGAACAGAGCGTCGGCGGATGCTTCGATCAACGAACGATTGTAGGCCTGCTGGTCGACCAACTGCGTCTGGAGCCGGGCCTGTTCGGAAATGTCGCGGGCGGAAGCGAATATTCCCTCTATTTTGCCGTCGGCGGATCGGAAGACCGACGCGTTAAGCGAGACGATCGCCTTGCGGCCGGATTTCGTCTGCATCACAAGCTCGTAATTGGTTACCATTCCCTCGGCAAACGTGCGCTTGACGCCGAAATCGGCTTCACCCGGATTGGTGAAGTATTGCTTGAACGCGGAGCCGATCAACTCCTCGCGGAAATACTCCGTCATCCGGCAGAACTGTTCGTTCACGTCGGAAACGTATCCCTCAGGATCCACCGTGACGAGGCCATCCACGGACGATTCGATCAGACCGCGAAGATACGTCTGCTGCTCGCGCATCTGCTCTTCCAGGCGCACGCGATCCGTAATATCTCTAGCAGAGGCGAAGATTCCGCGCACGCTCCCGGTCGGGTCCTTGAAGACTGAAGCGTTGAACGAGACCTGCAGCAGTCGCCGGCTGCGCGAGATGACGGTAAGCGCGTATTCGGTGACGACGCCTTCCCTGAACGTCCGATCGACGCCTTCTTTAGCGCGCTCAGCCTCGGTAAAGTAGTCTGCGAACGGCGTTCCGATGAGCTCCGCGCGGCCATATCCGGTCATCTGGCACAAGCGGTCGTTGACGTCGGTAATGCTTCCTGCCGGGTCCACCGTAACGAGACCGTCAAGCGAGGATTCGAACAGGCCGCGGTTATAGGCTTCCGAATCCCGTAACTGCTGCTCAAGGCTCTTCTGTTCGGTGATGACGCGCGCCGCGGCAAACACACCTTGTAGGCGCCCGCCGGCGTCGTTGAACGTCACCGCGTTATAGGAGACGACGGTTTCCTGTCCGTCTTTGGAGCAGGCGGTCAGCTCATAGTTCGTGACTCGGTTTTGGCGCAGCACGAGCCTGATGCCCTCTTCCGCGAGACTGGGGTCCGTGAAGTACTGCTTGAACGGCGAGCCGATCAGCTCCTCGCGCGAGTGGCCCGTGAGCGCTTCCATCTGCTGGTTTACGTCGGTGATGATACCGAGCGGGTCGGTAGTCATGAGAGCGTCGATGTTGGACTCGATCAGGGTACGGTTATACGTCTGCGAGGCTTGGAGCTGCGCTTCCAACTGCTTCTGCGCCGTGATGTCTCGGGCGGAGGCGAAAATGCCTCGGATGTTGCCCGCCGAATCCTTGAAGATGGCGGCATTGAACGAAACCGGAACGGTTTGACCGCTGACGGCTTCGAGGGTCAACACATAGTTGGTAACCGCTCCCTCCTTGAAGGTGAGCAGGACACCGTCCGCCGCGCGATCCCGCTCGGTAAAGTAAGACGGGAACGACGATCCGATGAACTGGTTTCGCGGCCGGCCCACCATCCGGCACATGGTGTCGTTCACATCAGTAATCATCATCGATTCGTCGACGGTAATCAGTCCGTCTACCGATGCTTCGATCAGACCCCGGTTGTACGCGCGCTCTTCGATGAGCTGGCCTTGCAGGCGCGCTTGCTCCGTGATGTCGCGCGCGCTTGCAAAGATGCCGCGCACGTCTCCCGATTGGTCCCTAAAAATAGCCGCATTGAAGGACACCAGGATCTCACGCTTGTCCTTGGTTCGCAGAGTGAGCTCGTAGTTGGTGGCGGCGCCCTTGTCCAGTGTCAGGCGCACTCCCTCCGCGGCCTGCTTCGGAGAGGTGAAGTATTCCGGGAACGCCGATCCGATCAACTCATCGCGCGAAAAGCCGGTCATCCGGCACATCGTTTCGTTGACATCTGTGATGGCGAGCATCGGGTCAACGGTAATCAGACCGTCTACCGAGGCTTCGATCAGACCGCGGTTATAAGCGCGCTCCTCGATGATCTGTCCCTGCAGACGAGCCTGCTCGGTAATATCGCGGGCGCTTGCGAAAATGCCGCGGAGGTCGCCGGACGGATCGCGGAAAACCGAAGCGTTGAAGGAGACGCCCAACAGCCGCTTGTCGCGGGTGACCAGGTCCAGCACGTAGTCGGTGACAAACCCCTTGTCGAGAGTTTCTCTAACGCCGGCCATCGCGCTTTCGGGATCTTTGAAGTAGTCTCCGAACGGAGTGCCGATCAGCTCTTCGCGGCCATAGCCGGTCATCTCGCACATGCGGTCGTTGACGTCGTTGATGATCCCGCCGGGATCTACGGTAATGAGGCCATCGACGGAGGCTTCGATCAGTCCCCGATTGTAGGCTTCGGACTCCCGGAGCCGGCGCTCCAGCTTCTTCTGCTCGGTGATATCGCGCGCGGCGGCGAATACGCCGCGCAATCCTCCGGCCGCATCGCGGAAAGTCGAAGCGTTGTAGGAGACCACAGTCTCCTGCCCGCTTTTGGCTTTAGCGGTCAGCTCGTAGTTGGTAACCTTGCCCTCTCGCAATACGAGTTTGATGCCCTCTTCCGCGAGCTTGGGGTTTGTGAAGTATTGCTTGAATGGGGAACCGATCAGCTCTTCACGCGTACATCCGGTGAGCGATTCCATCTGCTGGTTTACGTCGGTGACGATCCCGACCGGGTCGGTCGTCATCAGGGCATCGATGTTGGACTCGATCAGTGAGCGGGTGTAGAACTGGGTGGCTTTCAACTCCTCGGTGAGCCGGATCTCGTCGGAGATGTCCTTGGAAATGAGGAGGTATCCGATGGCCTGGCCGGAAGCGTCGCGCCGCGGAGTGATAACCACACGGGCGGTGAATCGCTCGCCGCTCTTGCGGATTCGCCCGATGGTTCCTTCCCACTTCCCGTCGCGCAGGGCGCTCTCCATGATCTCCTGGGGCCGGCCCGCTTGTACGTCTTCCGGCACGTGGAGAATCGAAGACTTGAGTTTGCCGACAGCCTCCTTCTCATCATAGCCGTAAAGCCTGCGCGCGCCTTCGTTCCATAGGAGGATCGTGCCTTCCAAATCCTTGCCGATGATGGAGTACTCGGTGGACGACTGGAGGATGTTGGTAATAAGGCCTTCGACCTCGGCAAGCGAGCGGGTGTAGGTCTGTGTGGCTTGAATCTTTTCGCTTAAACGTATCTCATCCGAAATCTCTTTGGAGATGAGCAGGAATCCGATGGGCTTTCCTGCTGGATTGCGCCGCGGGGTAATCACCACCCGCGCAGGAAACATGCCGCCATCCTTGCGCACACGAGTGAACGTGCCTTCCCACTTGCCGTCTTGAAGAGCGGCATCCATGATCTGCTGCGGGCGGCCTGATTCCACGTCTTCCGGAGTATGGAGGATTGCGGAGTTGGCTTTGCCGACAACCTCTTCCGGCGCGTATCCATAGATGCGCCGCGCGCCCTCATTCCATAAGAGGATGGTCCCTTCCAGATCCTTGCCGATGATGGAATACTCGGTAGAGGACTCGAGAATATTCCCGATGAGGCTCTCCACCTCTCCAAGGTCAGCGGCATGCGGCCGCTCAGCGAGCTTTGCAGCCATTATTAGCTCTCCGTTCGATTTCAAATAACACCTATTGTTCCAAGTGTAGTTCGCAATGCACTGGGGAGATAAATGCGACTGGTTGTAAAAAGCGGGTCGATTAAGACCCCCGTAACCGAATCAGTTGTCCTTCCGATCGCTTACCGTATTCAATTGGGTCGTCACAGGCCTGCAAAAGTTGGTCTGGAGGGTCGAGCCGCGCATGACTTGAGGTGGCGGACACGCGCTCACGATACGAGTGAGTACAAGCTGCCCGACGGGGAAAGTTGTACCGACAGGATCGACTCGGTTGGCGGCGCAAATATTGCGCCTCAAAGGATTATAGGTTGTTGAGGTACCGAGGATTATCAGGAAAAACCTGATATCTGTTACAGGCGGGGACGGAAATGCCCTTAGCTATGCCGGCCCATAAGCAGCGGATCACGGATTCGAGCCCTATTCGACCCATAATCCGTAAAGCTGCCTCGTGCTGAGAATTAGAGGATCCGCTAATTGATCCGCACAAAATCCTTATGGATCAAATTCGCCCAGTCAGGCGTGGGGCAGTTGGGGTTCCCTTGAGATACGGCGGCCTCGAAGTTGACACTAACCCGAATGTTCTCCGGCACGGCGCCCACCAATCGCTTTATAGCGGTAAGACATCCGGCTGCACCACTTTCCATAACGAATGCGATTAGATGTTCGTCTTCCAACAGCAGGGCCTTATCGCCTGGACGTAATGCGCCCTGCACCTGGGAATAAAGCTTTGCCAGAAGATGCTGGAATTCGATCTCCCGCGCGTCCGAACCGGATGTGACGCGCAGCAGCGCAAATGAGATGGCTTTGTCTTCGCGGCTGCTCATTTTATACAGATCTTCGAGGCTGGCCAACAGGCAAGTCGATGCATCGTAAACCGGCAGCGTAATGAGGAACCGGCTCCCCTGCCCTAACTCACTTGTTACTGAGATCGCGCCTCCATGCAGTTCCACGATTCGTTTGGTAATGGCAAGCCCCAATCCCGTTCCTTTGGCGCCGGGGCCATCTTGGCGATCCACCTGTGTGAATGCGTCGAAAATCAGTTCTTGGTCTCGTTTGCTAATGCCCTTGCCACTGTCCTGGATCTCAATTGCCACGAAGGATTGACGGTCCTCCGCCCGGATGACGATCTTACCGCCTTCCGGAGTGAATTTGAAAGCATTACCGACCAGATTCACGATGCACTGGTTAATGCGATCAGGATCACACAAAACTGACGGCAACGTCTCCGCCACCTCCAGATGCAGATCGATGTTTTTGCCCTTGCACTTTACGGCGAAATCACGATAACATACCGTGAGCAGGCCGCGAAGGTCTACCTTGAGACGTCGCAGTTCGATGTTTGTGGACTTCAGCTTCGACATATCCAGAAGATTGTTCAACAGCTCTGTCAGGCGGTCGCAGTTTCTGAGCGCGTCGCCCAGGCATTCCGCCTGGTCCGGCGTGATCGGTCCCACGACACCATCGTTCACTAGTGAAACAAACTCCCTGATGATCGTCAACGGGGTGCGAAGCTCGTGGGAGGCCGTGTCGAGAAATTCCGATTTCAGGCGATCGAATTCTTTTAACTGGGTTAGGACGCGATGCCTCTCGATGGAATAAAGTATCGCGCGTGCCAGGAGCTGGCCGTCCACGCTGCCCTTAACCAGAAAGTCCTCCGCGCCCGCTTGTACGGCCTTCACGCCAACGGCCTGGTCGTCATTTCCTGTCAGCACCACTATTGGTGTGTCAGGGACCTTCGATTGCACACGACTCAACGTCTCAAGGCCGTGGCAGTCCGGCAGGGAGAGGTCCAGCAGAATCACATCGAAACGGGTCGATTCCAGTAGACGCAGAGCCGAGTCGAGGTCTTCGGAATGCGTCAACGTGTGTACTGCGGCGTCTGCTTTGCGCAGCGCGATCCGCAGTAGGTTGGCATCTCCCGGATTGTCTTCGACCAATAGCAGATCGATGGTTTCAGTGGACATGTTACTCACGGGGCGGCAGCTTGACGATGTTGAT
>JBGPOG010000295.1:0-5993 GCA_041487935.1 Chthonomonadia bacterium
AGCTCCTTCATACCGAACGGCTTCGTAACGTAATCGTCCGCGCCTAGCTCTAGGCCAACCACGCGGTCAGTTTCGTCCGCTCTTGCCGTAAGCATGATGATCGGGACCTGGCTGTCTTTGCGGATCAGGCGGCAGAGGTCGAAACCGCTGGCGGCTGGGAGCATCACGTCCAGGATGATGAGATCCGGCTGTTCCGATCGCACGATGTGCAGGCCCGCTTCCGCGTCGGTTGCCGTCAATGCTTTATAGCCTTCTTTTGCAAGACTATACGCAACCGATTGTACGATTGGTTGCTCGTCATCCACGATGAGTACTTTCATCTACGGCATCACCTCATTGCAAAGCGGTTGCGTGTTGCAAGCCGCGCGAGAAGGCTGAAGACGAATACCAGGAACAGCAGGGTCAAGGCGCCCGCCCAGGCCTTAGCGATCCAGTCGTCATATGGCGAGATCGCATACTGGTAGATCTTTAGAGTCATGGATGATATCGGCTGTGAGAAACTTGTGGAAAACGCATCCGTACCGAATGCCGTGAAAAGCAGGGGCGCCGTCTCGCCGGCGATGCGCGCGATAGCGAGCATAATTCCGGTGACCACACCGCCGCGCGCTGCGGGAATTACAATGGCGAGAATCGTCCGGGTGCGCGTTGCGCCGAGACCCAACGATGCTTCTCGAATGGAACCCGGCACCAGGCGCAGGACCTCTTCCGTCGTGCGGATAATGGTGGGAATCATCATGATTCCCAGCGCGATTCCGCCGGCGGCTGCCGAAAAGTGTCCAAACGGCAGCACGAACGCAGCGTAAGCAAACATGCCGATCACGACCGATGGAATGCCGTTCAGCACATCCGCCGCGAAGCGGATCGCCGTCCCGATGCGGCTTTTCCCGAACTCCGACAGGAAGATGCCGCCGAGCAGACCAATCGGGATGCCCACGCATGAAGCTATACCGATCAGCACGAGCGTGCCGACGATGGAGTTCATGATGCCTCCGCCGGGATCTCCGGGAGGGTGCGGAAGCTGCGTGAAAAACGGAATGTTCAGCGCCCTCGCTCCCTGGACGGAGACGTACGAGAGAAGGAAGAAAAGCACCGCGCAGGCCACCAACGTGCAGATGGCAAGCGCGCTAGCCGCAGCGCCGCCATTCAGCGAGCGCCAGGCACGCCACATTAGGGGACGCCCGCGCGACCAATACGTGACCGATGCGTATGCCGCGTAGACAAATGCGATCACCTCGATCGGCCCCAACAGTCCCCGCGCGCCCGTCCTTGAAATATCATGGATGACCTGGTAGACGAGCGCGCAGACGATTGCCGCAGTAGTTAGGAGTTTTGCCGAGCGCCCAACAGCCGGCGCCAAATTCGCGGCCCAGCCTACCTTCCCGGAAGAGCCGGCCCGCCCGGCCATTAAGAGAATCAGCAGCCGCGCGGCCGCGTTGATTACCAGCGTGATGATAAAAAGGATGAGGGCAATCTCTAACAACGCCGACAATTGCAAGTCGTCGTTATACGATTCGTTGAATTGATTCGCCAGCAGCGCGGGCATCGAATAGGCGGGTTGGAGCAGGGAAGCATTGATCTTCGGATCGTTGCCGATAACCATGACGACAGCCATGGTTTCGCCGACGGCGCGTCCCAGTCCGAGCATCACCGCACCAATAATGCCGGAACGAGATGCGGGCAAGACTACCGATCGAATGGTTTCCCACTTGTTTGCCCCGAGGGCGAGCGACCCTTCCTTAAGGCTCGGCGGCACCAGCTTGATCACCTCACGAGAAACCGACGCCACGAAAGGCAAGGTCATAATGGCAAGCACGACTCCTGCCGCGAGCATATTCGTCATGATCGGCGGACCGGCGAACAACGGAATCGAACCGAACTTCTCCACGAGCCACGGGCTGACGTGCAGGTTCAACCAGGGGCACAGAACGAGGAACCCCCAAAGACCGAAGATGACGCTCGGGACGGCAGCGAGCAGCTCGATCAGGAAAGACAGAACGGCGGCAAGCTTGGCTGGCGCATATTCCGTGAGGAAGACCGCCGCCCCAACTCCCAAAGGAACCGAGAGCACGAGCGCCAGGCCGGCGGACACGAAAGTGCCGAAGATGAACGGAAGCGCGCCGTAAACCTGGTGCGGCACGTCCCACGTGGAGGTCGTCAAGAACTTGAAGCCGTATCTGGTGCGCGTCAGCTCGGATCTCTGGAACAGCCTCAGTCCGATCCATGCGATCAAGATTACCACGACAAGTCCGCCCGCCATCGTGAAATACTTGAATGCCGCGTCTGTTCGGCCGGCGGCGCTGTTGAGTTTGAGGGGAGCAGGAACAGCGGCGGAATTCGAGTGGGCGGTTTCCATCTTGTACAATCGCTTCAAAGACCAGCGGCCGGCCTGGTCGATATTATCGAAAAGCAATGTCGCGCTGCAGGGAACGGGCCCTGTCCCATTCCCATGCCGCAGAATGCAGGTTGAAAGCGTTCGGAGCGACCGGCCGGCCGCGGCTGCAAACATCCGGCACTGGAGGCAACGTGCGGGACGGCGTCCGCGCGCTATACATTCCGGGACTACTTTCCGCCAAGCTTGACCTGGGCCAACGCCTTTTCATTCAGCGAAACGACGCTGCGCGGCAGGGGCGCGTACAAGAGCCCTTCCGCCATCTGCTGGCCGGGGCCCATGGCCCAGTGAAGGAACTTCACCAGGGCCATACTCTTTGCCGCATTACGTGGGGTCTTCGACACGAGCAAGTAAGTAAACCCGGCGATCGGATAAGTGTTTTTTCCAGGACCGTCAACGATTGAGACCCGTATATCCTTCTGCATCCTTGGGCCGGCTGCGTTTGCCGCCTCTGTCGTCGAGGCAATGCTCGCTTCCACATAGTTTCCAGACCGATTTCGGATTGGCCCGTAATGCAGCTTGTTCTGCACTGCGTATGCCAATTCGACATAACCTATCGTGCCCGGCGAATTCTTGACCAAACCTGCAACTCCCTCATTTCCCTTACCGCCAATTCCTATCGGCCAGTTCACCGTCTTACCAATTCCGACTTTATCGCGCCATTCCGGGCTGACGGCTGCCAGGTAGTTTGTGTAAATATAAGAGGTTCCCGAGCCATCCGACCGGTGAACCACGGTAATGTTCGAGGCTGGCAGCCTGACTCCAGGATTTTGCTTCACAATCCTTGGATCACTCCAGTTAGTGATGCGCCCCAGATAGATTCCCGCAATTACATCGCCCGAAAGCTTCAGCCCGCGCCCGACTCCCGGAACATTATAGGCCATTATTTCCGCTCCGGCAACCGTGGGGATGTGCAACGTAGGCTGCGGCATCGATGCCTGTTCCGAGTCTGAGAGCGGCGCGTCTGTCGCTCCAAAATCAACCGTGCCGGCTTTGTATTGCGCAATTCCTGCGCCGGAGCCAACGGATTGATAGTTAATCGTTACTCCAGGGTTTGACTTGTGGTACTCATAGAACCACTTGGAATAGATGGGGTAAGGGAAGGTCGCGCCCGCGCCGTTGATGGTTTGCGCGGCAACTGGGAACGCCGCGAGTACCATTATCGTCGCGCATATTGTCATTCTTGAATTCATGTAATTAAGCTCCGATGCGAGATCCGGCAATCGTCGCCGGTGTGTGCGCGGCCGCGGATTCCAGCTCGGCCGGCCGAGTTCCGTAAGACTGGTTTGACAGTTGCCAATAGAGACGCGTAAGTCGCGGCCCTTGATCCAAAGTAACAGTTCACAGTTCGTGAGACCGGATTGGGAGGGCGAGGCTCCCGCCAAGCCGTTGCCGCGCGGCTCGGCGGGAGCTTCGCCCTCCCTGCCACGCCCCGACATTTAGATTCTCCCCAATTCTGAACTGCTACGATCCAAACGGCGCTCCGGTATTCCCGCGAAAGCGTGTGAGCCAGAGCTTTGCGATACAGACTCAGTGTATTTCCGAAATGTTAAGGCTGTGTTAAGGCGATGTTAAGTATGGGTTAAGTTGATTCATCGGTTCAGAAACGTCCACGCCGCCGCGATTTGCTTAGTGAGAATCCCGTGACAAGCTCCAGTGGCGCGCTGCTGGTTCTACTGCAATCCATTCTTCAATCACGTATAATAGAATTGATATTCGCTCGCAATAGCGTTGGACCAGGCTTCTCCCCTTGGAAATTGCAACACAAGCACCTTCGGGGGACTGTCGAGTCTAGTGAATGGCTCCAGGTAATACAAAATGGTTCGTTGAACCGGCCGAACCTGGCAAACCTCTCAAGATGATGCGCGCCGGCCGCGGCTTTAAAAATATGGTCCGTGACTTCGACGTGGCGTTCTGGCAGGCCTTGGATACGTCCGCAAGAACGCAATCTGCGTGGGAATTGGTTGAACACTTCTTGAAGCAAAGGGGCCGAACGCGTGAACTCCGACTTCAAAGATCTGTTGCGGTGCTTAAACGAGGCCGGGGCTAAGCATCTCATCGTTTTTGCCATACTCGCGTTCTTGGCAGGCTGCCAAACTGCCCGTGCAGACCTTCGTCCAACCGACCTTCGCTGCGAAGACCTTACGAATCCGCTGGGCATCGATAACCTCAAACCGCGGTTGAGCTGGGAGTTACGCTCAAATGAGCGAGCCCAGTCACAAACGGCGTATCAGATTCAGGTGGCATCCACGCCAACAGACCTGGCGAGGGGCCATGTCATCCAATCGGATTCCGGCAAGGTGGCATCGAGCGATCTGTCGACATCTTACACCAATCTGCCCTTGCACTCCAAAACGCGGCACTGGTGGCGGGCCCGCGTCTGGGATGCTCGTGGAAAGCCATCTTCATGGAGCGCGCCGGCGATGTGGTCGATGGGGCTCCTCCATCCCGAGGATTGGCAAGGCGATTGGATAACCGCCCCAGCGTCCATCAAGAATGGGCCGCTGCTCCGGTCCGAATTCACCGTGAAAGCCCCTGTTTGGCGCGCAACGGCTTTTGTTACCGGCCTGGGCTATTACGAGCTGTATGTCAATGGTAAGCGGGTGGGGGACCACGTTCTCGACCCGGCTCAGACCGATTATCGCGAGCGCGCCCTCTACGTAACTTACGACATAACCCATTATCTTAAACCGGGTCGTAACGCGGTTGGCGTCATGATCGGCAACGGCTGGTTCAACCAGGATCGTGTTTGGGGCGGTATGTCGTACGGCCGGCCGTGCGCCAGATGCTTCATCGAAATCGATGGGGGAGTTTTCTTTCAAAATGTATCAACCGGAGGAGACTGGCGGTGCTCTTCCGGACCCGTGATTAGAGATAACGTCTATGCCGGCGAAGAATATGACGCTCGCCTGGAGCAGCCCGGCTGGACGGAGCCCGGCTTCGATGATTCGCGCTGGCAGCCTGCAAAGGTCGTTCCTTCGCCCGCCCGCCGACTCGCCGCGCAGACCATGCTCCCGATCAAGCGGATACAGGTCTTGAAGCCGGCGAAATCGTGGTCGCCCAATCCGGGATCGCAGGTATTCGATTTCGCCCAGAACTTTGCCGGTTGGGCCAGGATTCGGGTTGCCGCTCCGTCTGGAACCGCAATCAAGCTGCGATATTCTGAAGCGATCGATTCTAAGGGCAATCTTGACACGGCGAGCACGGGAGTGTTCGCGACAGGCGTCGAGCAGATAGATACTTATGTTTGCGGTTCGTCGTCCGTTTACGAGCCGCGCTTTACCTATCACGGGTTCCGTTACGTGGAGGTCAGCGGGCTGGGACCGGGCGTTAGAATAGAAGGAATCGAAGGGGTGGTCGTTCATTCGGCGCTGGAGCGGGCGGGACGGTTCGAGAGTTCAGACTCAATGTTGAACCGAATCCACCGCGCCGCCCTGTGGACCGAAAGGAGCAACCTGCACGGAATTCCGACGGATTGCCCGGCGCGCGAGAAATGTGGATGGCTGGGCGACGCGGGTATCACCGCCGAAATGACTTTGTACAACTTTCGAATCACACGATTCTGGGACAAGTACCTTCGGGATATCTGGACTTCCTGGCAGCC